>CAJMOM010000197.1:0-2760 GCA_905215005.1 uncultured bacterium
GCGGCCTGGACTCCGCCCGCCTGCGCACCGAGATCTCCAAGAAGGTCGGCGTGAGCCCCAAGTCCATCGACGCCTACATGATCGGCGAGCACGGCTTTAGCCAGCTGGCTGCCTTTAAGGCCGCGACCATCGCCGGTAAGAGCCTCAACGAGCTCCAGGCCGAGAACCCCGACAAGTACGCCTTCGACCACATGGAGGTCGAGGAGCTCGCGCGCAAGGGCGGATATGTGACCTACCAGGGCAAGCAGTGCACCGAGTACGCCGTCGCCAACTCCGCCGCGCGCGTCTGCGCCGCTGTGCTGCACAACGAGCACGCCGTGCTTTCGGCCTCTACGCTTATGACCGGCCAGTATGGCGAGGAGGGCATCTTTACCTCCCTGCCGTGCGTGATCGGTGCCGAGGGCGTCGAGGAGGTCTACACGCTGGACCTGTCCGAGCACGAGCTCGAGGGCTTCCACAAGAGCTGCCAGCACATCCGCGACAACATCGCCCAACTCGACTGGTGGGATGCCGAGGCTTACGACGCAAAGTAGGCCGCTGGCTGACGCAACCTTGCGAATCGAAGGTGAATGTTTTTCCCGTTACCTAGTACTGCTCGATGCCCATGTAGCGACGAATCTCGGGGCTGTGGTCGAACACCTTTCCGCGGGCGGCGCGCAGCTCGCAGCTCATGTTGTAGAAGAAGATCGGCTCCAGGAACGAACGCACGCTGGCGGGCACCTCGCCCACGCCGTACTCGAGTGCATCGAGCACCATGACCGTATCGGTGTGCGTGTTGAGGAACGCCAGCGCGCGCTCCTCCATGGGGCGGCACTCGCCCGATCCGAGCTGCACAAAGTAGAACACGCCGGGCTCGGTAGCCTCGAAAGGACCGTGGAAATACTCGCCGGAGTGGATGTAGCAGCAGTGCTGCCACTGCATCTCCATAAGCGAGCAAATCGCCATGGCGTAGGTCTGGCTAAAGTTGGGGCCGGACCCCAAGATGTAGAAGAACTTATGCTGCTGGCAGAGCTCGGCAAAGCGGGCGCCCAGCTCGGCGTTGACCTTCTCGCGGGCGGCGGGCAGCAGCGCATCCATCTGCTTGAGGCCCTCGTACATGTCGGCGAGTGCCTCGTAGCCTTCCTGCTGGTCGAGCAACTCGGCGGCGATCAGAGCTCCGATGCCCTGCGGTACCTCGGCCTGCGACACGCCCTCGCCCCAAGGGTAGACCCAGGTGGTCCACTTGCCGTTGTCGATCTTGGAGCCCTCGCAGTCGGTGAGGGCAACGACCTCGGCGCCAGCGGCCAGCGCCATCTCGCAGCCGTCGACGACCTCCTGCGTATTGCCGCTGTGGCTGCAGGCGATGACGAGTGACTTCTCGCCAAGACTCTTGGGAGCCATCAGGCAAAACTCGCGTGCCGTGTAGACCGTCGAGGTAAACGTGGTGGCCTCGCGCTTGAGCAGCTCGTTGGCCGGCATCAGGTCGATCATCGAACCGCCGCAGGCGATCCAAAAGACGTTCTCAATCTTGCCCTTGCGCTCGATGATTTCCTGAACCAGATCATGTGCGTTCATCCTGATGTTCCTCCTTGTGGGGCGGCTTTGAGCGACGGCGGCTCGTACCTGCTGTCGTTCTATGTTGTCCTATTTATAACACGTGTAACAAAGCCCGTGAAGTCATCTCGGCAAATTTGTTCTATGTTGTTCTATCTATGGACGTTAGATGTCGAAGACGTAGCGCGAGCCCACGATCTTTTGGCGTCCGAGCAGCAAGGGCCGATCGTCCTCATCGGTAAAGTACGCCTCCATATAAAAGAGCGGCTCGCCGACCGGCACCTCCAACAGCGGGGCCGTCTGAGCATCGGCAAGCGCAATCTCCACGGTGCAGGGATCGGACTTGAGCGGCGCGCGGCTCGAATGCTCGGCAACAAGCGCAAAGATGGAATTGTCCGTGAGGTCCTTGTCGGCAAGCGTCTGCAGATAGGGATGGTCGGCCAGCACAAAGGCGTTGTTCTCGAGCATGACGGGCACGCCGTCTGCCGTGCGCACACGCTCGACCACGATGAGCTCGCAGCCGGGTTCCACCCCAAAAAACGCCGCGTCCTCGCGCGTCGCCGCAACCACCGTGCGCGACACCAGGCGTGCTCCGGCCACCATGTCGTTGGCAGCGCAACCCTCGGAAAAGCTCTGAACGTCACCCTTCTGGACAATCTTGCGCTTGAGCTTGGGCGCGCACACGAACGTGCCCCTCCCCTGCTGGCGGTTGAGATACCCCGCGCGCGACAGCTCCTCGATGGCGCGGCGCACGGTGATGCGTCCCACGCCGTAGTACTTCGCGAGCTCCATCTCGGAAGGAATGCGCGAGCCGGATGCGTACACGCCACGCGCGATCTCGCCCTTTAGGTCGTCCATAACCTGCTGGTACAGCGGCACAGCGGACACCTCAGTGCGCTCGGTTTTATCATCGGATGCCATCGTTATGCTCCATTCCGTGCATGCTCGGACTCAAACTCTTCAATCGCCGCCATAAACTGCTCGCCAAAGGCGTCGGCCTTTTTCTCGCCGATGCCGTTGACCTGGATAAGCTCGTCGCGCGTCTGTGGGCGTAGGCGGCACAGGCCGCGCAGGGCCTTGTCGGAAAAGACCATGTACGGCGCCATCTCCAGCTCCGTCGAGATCTCCTTGCGGAGGGCACGCAGGCGCTCGAACAGCTCGGCATCGTCGCCCACGCGCGGGCGCTGATCCAGCCCGGCCTCCTCGCGCAGCAGATCCACCGCACGG
>CAJMOM010000198.1:0-2752 GCA_905215005.1 uncultured bacterium
CGAGATTGGCCTGGAGGTCGCGCGCTCGGGCTATGCCTACAGCGTGGCCGACGCCGAGGCTATCGCCGAGCGCGTGGGCTATCCCTGCGTACTGCGCCCGAGCTTTACCCTCGGCGGCGCCGGCGGCGGCATCGCTCACACCCACGAGGAGCTCGTCTCCATCGTGAGCCAGGGCCTGGAGCTCTCGCCTGCCCACGAGGTGCTGGTCGAGGAGTCCATCGAGGGCTGGAAAGAGTATGAGATGGAGGTCATGCGTGATCACGCCGGCAACGGCATCATCGTGTGCTCCATCGAGAATCTCGACCCCATGGGCGTGCATACCGGCGACTCCATCACCGTGGCGCCGGCGCAGACGCTCTCCGACCTTGAGTATCAGCGCATGCGTGTCGCCTCGCTCGCCATCTTGGAGAAGATCGGCGTCGAGACCGGTGGCTCCAACGTGCAGTTTGCCGTGAACTCCCAGACCGGCCGCCTGATCGTCATCGAGATGAACCCGCGCGTGAGCCGTTCGTCCGCCCTCGCTTCCAAGGCCACGGGTTTCCCCATCGCCAAGGCCGCCGCGCGCCTGGCTGTGGGCTACACGCTCGACGAGATCGTCAACGACATCACCAAGGCTACGCCCGCCTGCTTTGAGCCCACGATCGACTACTGTGTGGTCAAGGTGCCGCGCTTTGCCTTCGAGAAGTTCAAGGGTACCGACCCCACGCTCACCACGCGCATGAAGGCCGTGGGCGAGATCATGGCGATCGGCCGCACCTTTGAGGAGGCCTTTGGCAAGGCCATGCGCTCGCTGGAGGACGGACACCAGGGCATTTGCGCCGGTGGAAAGGAGGGTGCCGACAAGCTGGGCGACGACGAGCTCGCTCAGGCCGTGGCAACCCCGACCGAGCATCGCATCTTCTTTGTGGTCGAGGCCCTGCGCCGCGGCTGGGATGTCGCGCGTATCCATGCCATCTGCGGTATCGATCCGTGGTACCTCAACCGTATCAACGACATGGTGCAGGTCCAGGAGAGCATCCGCGGCCTGCGTGTGGAGGATATCGATGCCGACGCGATGCGCCTGCTCAAGCAGTACGGCACGAGCGACGCCGAGATCGCTGCGCTGACCGGCTCGGACGAGCGCTTTGTGCGCGCCTATCGCAAGGGCCTTGGCGTGGTTCCCAGCATGAAGACGGTCGATACCTGCGCTGCGGAGTTCTCGAGCGCCACGGAGTACCATTACAAGACGTACGAGAACATCTACCGCACGAGCCCGGATGCCAAGAAGTGCGTGGCTCCCGACGAGACCACGCCGGCGAGCAAGCCCAAGGCGATGATTCTGGGCGCCGGCCCCAACCGCATTGGCCAGGGTATCGAGTTCGATTACTGCTGCGTGCACGCGAGCTACGCGCTGGCGGCCCGCGGCTTCGAGACCATCATGGTCAACTGCAATCCCGAGACCGTCTCGACCGACTATGACACGTCCGACCGCCTGTACTTTGAGCCGCTCACCTACGAGGACGTCATGGACGTTATCGATGTTGAGCGCCCCGACGGCGTCGTGGTGACGCTCGGCGGCCAGACCCCGCTTAAGCTGGCGCGCATGCTCGAGGAGAGCGGCGTGAACATCATGGGCACCAAGCCCGATGCCATCGACTTTGCCGAGGACCGCGAGCGCTTTGCCGCCCTGCTCGACAAGCTGGGCATCATGTATCCGCCGGCGGGCCAGGCCACCTCGTTTGAGGAGGCCGAGGCCGTTGCCGCACACATCGGCTACCCGCTGCTGGTGCGTCCGAGCTACGTGCTGGGCGGCCGCGGCATGATGATCGCCTACGATGCCGAGCATCTGCGCGATTACATGGCCGAGGCTGCGCGCATTAGCCCCGACTACCCGGTGTACCTCGATCGCTTCCTGGAGGGCGCGATCGAGTCCGATGTCGACGCCCTGTGCGATGGCGAAGAGGTCTACATCGGCGGCATTCTGGAGCATATCGAGGAGGCCGGTATTCACTCCGGCGACTCTGCGACCTGCATCCCGCCGTTCAGCTTTAGCGAGAGCCTGCAGGCAAAGCTTCGCGAGACCACACGCCGCATCGCGATGGCGCTGGGCGTACGCGGCCTGGTCAACGTGCAGTATGCCATCAAGGGCGAGACCGTCTACGTGATCGAGGCCAACCCGCGTGCCAGCCGTACCGTGCCGTTTATCTCCAAGGCCACCGGCGTGCCGCTGGCCAGGTGCGCGGCGCGTATCATGGCGGGCGATTCCATCGCGAGCCTGGGCCTGCCGAGCGACGAGCGTCAGCTGGACTGGTTCTGCATGAAGGAAGCCGTTATGCCCTGGGGCCGTTTCCCGGGAGCCGACGTTATCCTGGGGCCCGAGATGAAGTCGACGGGCGAGGTCATGGGTATCGCCAAGAGCTATCCCGAGGCATACGCCAAGACGCAGCTGGCGATTGACTACAAGCTGCCCGACCCGAGCGCCGGCAAGGTGTTCATCAGCGTGTGCGACCGCGACAAGCGTCATATCCTTTCGGTCGCGCGTATCCTGCGTTACCTGGGCTTTGACATCTGCTCCACCGAGGGCACGGCGCGCGTGCTGCGCGGCGGCAACGTGACCTGCGAGGTCGTGGAGAAGATCAGCGGCCCGCACGACGGCGAGCGTCCCAACATCGGCGACCTCATCGCCGATGGCAAGATTGCGGTAATCATCAACACGCCGTACGGCCCGGGTTCGCGTGGCGATGGCTATCTGTTGCGCACCGAGGCGGTGCGC
>CAJMOM010000199.1:0-2725 GCA_905215005.1 uncultured bacterium
GCCCGGTACGCTGGGGCGCTGATGTAATGCGAGCGCCGCTGGCACGTGCAGCACCTCGTCCACCTGGGCGTGCTCGGCCTGCGTCAGACGACGGCGGGTATAGGTGCTGAGCGCCTCAAGATAGCGACGCGAGCCCTCGGCATAAAGAACCCCCAGCGCCAGCGAACTCTTGCCCGAGCCCGACACGCCGGCAATGCCCACAAGCCTTCCCAATGGAATATCGATATCGATGTCTTTGAGGTTGTGCACGCGCGCGCCACGCACCTCGATATCCTGCGGGCTCATCTTCTGTTCCGTCACCTTTATCACCCTACTCATGCCATAAAACTCGATCGCGAATGTACGCGCCCAGCATGGGCACGGTAAACCGGACGAGACCGTATCCGGCAGCCTCGATGACGCGCTCGCGAATCAGGCTTGCGCGATATTTACTCGCCCAGCTCTGGGTGCGATCGCAACGCTCAATAATATCCGCCATGCGCGTCGGCTTGCCCCCGTCAGCCGCCATGGCCTCGATAAAGAGGCGCTGCGGACTGCGCAACCCGTAATAAAAGGGAGCGTCGACTGCTTCATAGAACTCGGAGATGGCATCCGCGTGCCCAGCCTCAACATCGCATTCTTCAATGACCCGCGAGTCACGCCGGACAGCAGACCGCCACATGTAATATCCCACCAGCTGAACCATGTAGGGATGCCCCATGCTCTTGCGCGCCGCAAGGTCCGCCGTCTCCGCGCCAACGTAAAGACCGGCGTCTTTGACCGTCTGGACATATGAATCGCGCACCTTGGGCAAGGATATCGCCCCCAGCGTACGCTGCTGAGCACGCCGCAAAAACGCCACGCTCGGCTCTTCGAGCAGGTCGTCAACCATACTGGGTAAGCCGGCGAACACCAGCGCAAGACCGCGCTGGTCGCTATCGGGCAAGCCCGTGGCATCCTGGTCCCCGAGCACCTGCTGATAGAGAACGGCAAGAGCCGCCAGTTCCTCGATAGACGCCGATTGTGCCTCGTCAATCGCAAACAGTATGCCCTTGCCTGGACCGAGCCTCTTGAGGCGCTCGTTGACCAGCCCTCGCAACGTTTCGCCCTTTGCCCGCGCCGCCTCGACCGACATCCGGCCAAACGACGGCCCGAACTCCATTGACGTCACAACGGGTTTATTCGAGCGAAGCGCGTCGGCTAAGCGGTCGCATAAGCCAAGCGAAGCGGAATCGGAGATAACCGCCCATCCGCGCTCGCTGGCTAGACGTTGCAGCTCCCGCAGGAGAACCGTTTTGCCGCAGCCGCGGTTTCCCGTAATGAGCATGAGCCTACCCGGCGCTCCGGCGCCGTTATCGAGCCCTTCCTCGAAATCTTCGACGACCGACTCGCGACCGATGAGTATCGGAGGCCGCTTGCCAGCCGTGGGCTTAAAGGGATTTGGATTCATGTCGGCCTCCTCGGATTGGCAAACCCTGGTAATAGTTATACCAACTTATACCGAGTTATACCAATAGCATGTGACAAAGGAACTGTCCCTTTGTCACATGTGGCCGAAAAACTCGGCGTCTGCTGCTCGCCAGGGGCGGAAGGTGGCGGGATCGATCTTTACGTGCGCCGCGGCGGGTACGTCGTACCATTTGACCGTGTAACCGGCGCCGTGAGAGCAAAAGACCGAGTCGGGCGTGTTGGGCAGATCGGCCTCGGGCTCATAGGCGGCAGCCTCGATTACGCGCTCGGCATCATGGCAAGCCGCATAGCCGGCAAACTCCAGGTACAGATGTCCGCGACCGCTCGTGTAGGCAGCCACCTCCAGCGCGTAATCCTGCACTTCGGATGCCGGTACGCGACCCACAAGCTTCGCCCGGTCCCCCGCCATCGTCGGCGGCTCGTACTCGGCACCCATGCGCGTGACATCCGAGAGCGCCCGGCCCACGCACTCCTCCGGCACCTCGAGCTCAAAGTGGTACCACGGCTCCAGCAGCACGGCTGCGCCGGCCTCACGCGCCTGCATCAAACCTTGGCGAATCGCGCGGTACGTGGCCTGGCGGAAATCGCCGCCCTCGGTGTGTTTGGCATGCGCGCGGCCGCCCGTGAGCGTAATGCGTACATCGGTGATGGGCGAGCCGGTCAGCGCGCCCAGGTGATCGCGCTCCATGGCGTTGGTGAGCGCCAAACGCTGCCAGTTAAGATCGAGCTCGTCGGTCGAGGTCACGGTGCCAAACTGCACGCCTGAACCCGCTGGCAACGGTTCCAGACGCAGATGCACCTCGGCATAGTGGCGCAGCGGCTCAAAGTGACCCACGCCCTCGACCGGCTGCGAAATAGTCTCCTTATAGAGAATGCCGCCGGGCTCAAACGCAATCGAAAGGCCAAAGCGATCGGCCAACACCTGCTGCACGACCTCGAGCTGCACCGCCCCCATAAGCTGCAGATGTATTTGTTCAAGATGCGTGTTCCAGCTTACGCCGAGCAAGGGATCCTCGTCGGCAAGCTCGGCCAGCGCTTGGAACACCGTATGGACATCGTGCTCGTTCGGCAGCACCGTATAGGTGAGAACCGGCGCAATGACGGGCGCATCGCCCGCGGGCTCCGCGCCCAGGGCGTCCCCCGGGCGAACGTGCGCAAGACCCGTCACGGCACAAATACCGCCAGCAGCAACTTCTTGGGCAAGCTCATACTTCTCGCCGTTATAGATGCGTACCTGATCGACCTTCTGCTCCCATGCCTCGGCACCGGAACGTCC
>CAJMOM010000200.1:0-2665 GCA_905215005.1 uncultured bacterium
GATGTTGAAGAAACCGCCGTCCTCCCCCGCCGCGACGGTAGCGATGACGGGGATGTACTCGCTATCGAGTAAGCGCTCGATATAGTCGGTGTTGACGTGCGTCACTTTGCCCACGCGGCCGAGTTCGGGGTCGAGCGGCTCGGCGATGAGCGTGCCGGCATCGCTGCCCGACACGCCCACGGCCAGGTTGCCGTGGTGGTTGATGGCAGCAACCAGCTCCTGGTTAACCTTGCCGCCCAGCACCTCGCGCACGATATCCATAGTCGCCGGCGTAGTCACGCGCTGGCCGTTCTTAAACTCGACGGGAATATCGTAATGGCTCAGCGCCTCGTTGATGGCCTTGCCGCCGCCATGCACAATGACGGGGCGCATGCCGATGATCTTGAGCAAAACGATGTCGCTCATCACGTCGCGGCGCAGCTGCTCGTCAACCATGGCTGCTCCGCCATATTTGATAACAACCGTCTTGCCGGTCAGGTTTTTAATCCACGGCAGTGCTTCGAACAGCAGCTGCGCGGTTGCTTCGTTGGATTCGCTCGAACGACAATCGCGTGCGAATTTCATAATCTGCCTCGTCTTTCGTATCGTTATCGCGCCGTGCTCCACTGTCCGCAATCGCGGCAAGATGCGCAGCGCGCCTGGAATCTAGGAACGGTAGTCGCCGTTGATGGAGATGTACTCGTGCGTGAGGTCGCAGGTCCACACGGTCGTTGCCGCGTCGCCTGCGCCCAGGTCGGCCGAGATCACGATCTCGGGCGCCTCAAAACGTCGCAGAGCCTCGTCCTCGTCAAAGGGAACAGTCAGACCGTCGCGACAGACAGGCATGCCCATCATGTCGATGGAAACGTCTTCCTGATTAAACTTCACGCCGCACTTGCCGAGCGCCATGGCAACGCGGCCCCAGTTGCAGTCGTGGCCAGCGATGCAGGTCTTGACGAGCGGCGAGTTGGCGACGGCACGGGCGGCGATATCGGCTTCCTCGTCGTTGGCGGCGCCGGTAATGTTAACCGTCACGAGCTTTGACGCACCCTCACCATCGGCCGCGATGTTGCGCGCCAGGCTCTCGCACACCTCGTGCACGGCAAAGGCCAACTCGTCAAAGGCGTCAGTGCCCTCGACGATGGCCTCGGCATCTGCGGCAGCAGCGCCAGAAGCAAGCATGATGCAGGTGTCGTTGGTCGAGGTGTCGGAATCGACCGTTACCTTGTTAAAGGTCTGCTTGACGGTCGAGAGCAGCAGGGCATGAAGTGCCGCAGGCTCGACGGGGGCATCGGTGGTGATAACTGCGATCATGGTGGCCATATTAGGCATGATCATGCCCGAGCCCTTGCACATGCCGCCTACCGTATAGGCATTGCCCGCATGACCCGCAGCCTCACTGACGTAGGACACGGCGTACTCCTTGGAGTGCGTGTCGGTCGTCATGATGGCGCGAGCGGCATCGGCGCCACCGTGGGCGGAGAGCGCCTCGTAGGCAGCAGGAATGGCTGTCTCAAACGTGTCGATCGGCAGAATCTGGCCAATCACACCCGTGGAGGCAACCAGGATCTGCTGGGGTTCGCAGCCGATAACCTGCGATGCGATGTTGCAGGTCTCGCGCGCGCAGGCAAGGCCGGTCTCGCCCGTGGCGGCGTTCGCGTTGCCGGAGTTGATTGAAACACCGGCGATGATACCGTAGCCCTTGTCCGCACCGCCCAGGTTGGCACGGCTCACCTGCACGGGCGCCGCGCAAAAGCGGTTGGTCGTAAACACGCCGGCGCCGGGACAGGGTTTATCGGGCATGACGAGCGCATAGTCTAAGCGCTCGGGATTCTTCCGGAATCCCGCATGGATGCCTGCGGCCTTAAAGCCGGCCGCTGCCGTAACGCCACCCTCGACGGCGCGAATCTTGATATCAATCAGGTCGGTATTCATCGTCTTTATGACTCCTTATGTCAAACAAAAAACGGACATCGGTTGGTGCGCCATGCCAGTCGTAATCATGAGACCAGCTTAAGAGTGGCGCCCCACTCGATGCCCGACTACCAAATCGTTAACAATCGAATGTGCTACACCGGGCACGCCACTGTGGGCAAGCCTCGTCGCTCGTCAAAGCCAAAGACGATATTGGCACACTGGACTGCTTGGCCCGCAGCGCCCTTGCACAGATTGTCGATAGCGCCCGTCGCCACCAGCACGCCCGCGCGTTTGTTGAGCGCAAGGCCAATCTGGGCGGCGTTGGTTCCAACGACCGAAGCCGTCTTGGGCTGCTGGCCGGCGTCGAGCACACGCACAAAGGTGCGTCCAGCGTAGAACTGCTTGTAATAGTCGACGACATCCTCAAGAGCCAGGGAGTCGATGGCCTGCGGCGTGAGCGGCAGCGTCACCGTGGAGAGCAGGCCGCGCTTGAGCGGTGCCAGGTGCGGGGTAAAGACGACGCGATCGGTCAGGCCAAGGATTTGCTCAATCTCGGGCGTGTGGCGATGCTTGCCCACGCCGTAGGCCTCCAAATTCTCGTCGGCGCTGCAAAAATGCGTACGAGCGTTGCAGGACTTGCCGGCACCCGTCACACCGCTGATGGCATCGACAATCACGGGACCGTTCTCGGCCACCCAGCCCGCACGCACGGCGGGCGCGGCGGCAAGGCTCGTTGCGGTGGGATAGCAGCCGGCGCAGGCGACCAAAA
>CAJMOM010000201.1:0-2620 GCA_905215005.1 uncultured bacterium
CGGCGGAGCGGTCAACCTTGGTGCAGTCCTTTCCGCTAAAGGCACCGCCGCCGTGACGGCCGTAGCCGCCGTAGGTGTCGACGATGATCTTGCGGCCGGTGAGGCCCGTGTCGCCCATGGGGCCGCCCACGACAAAGCGACCGGTGGGGTTCACGTAGATGTCCGCGTTATCCCACGGCATGTTCTCAGCGGCCATGACCGGGGTGATGACGTGCTCGATGAGGTCGGCCTTGATCTTGCCCATGTCCTCGATCTCGGCGGCGTGTTGCGTGGAGATGACGATGGTCGTGACCTCGACGGGCTTTCCGTCCTCGTAGCGCACGGTGACCTGGGTCTTGCCGTCGGGACGCAGATAGGCGAGGGTACCGTCGTGACGCACGGCGGCCAGGCGCTCGGCCAGGCGGCTTGCCAGGTAGTGGGGCATGGGCATGAGGGTCTTGGTCTCGTTGGAGGCATAACCGAACATCATGCCCTGGTCGCCGGCACCGATCAGGTCGATCGGGTCGGTGGTAGCGCCGGTCTGGGTCTCGAAGGACTCGTCAACGCCCTGGGCGATATCGGGCGACTGCTCGTGGATGAGGCTCATAACGCCGCAGGTGTCGCAGTCAAAACCGAACTTGGCACGGTTGTAGCCAATGCGGCGGATAACGCCGCGGGCGATTTCCTGTACATCGACGTAGGCCTGGGTGCGAATCTCGCCGGCGACGATGACAGTGCCGGTGGTCACGAGGGTCTCGCAGGCGCAGCGGACGTTTTCCACGTTGGCAGGCACGCCGTTGGGGGCGATGTAACCCTGCTCCTCGAGCTCTATTTCTTTGGCGAGGATTGCGTCGAGGACGGCGTCGCTGATCTGGTCAGCGATCTTATCGGGATGACCTTCGGTCACCGACTCCGACGTAAAAACAAAGGGCCCGTGTTGGGGCGGGATGGAACGAAGTTCTTCTGACATGATTGTCCTTTCAAAAACGTGTCCCGGCGACCGTTACCATTCCGCCGGGCTCTCTATGCAAGGGCACATCATAGCGCGTAAATCAAACATTCACACCCTTTCCGCACCTACTCATTGGGGACAGACTTAAATGACCAGCCTTCCTAAGTGCCGACAGGTTGCCCAATGACTGGTCATTTAAGTCTGTCCCCAATGACTAGGTCGGTGCCCTTTGTGCGGAGGTCGCTTTGATGCTTTATACTGGTGCGGTTAGACATCCATCCTGCAATCGAGGAGATTTCCATGGCATCAGACGTTCGCGTCCGCTTTGCACCCTCACCGACGGGCAAGCTGCACATTGGCGGCGCCCGCACCGCTATCTATAACTGGGCTTTTGCCCGTGCTAACGGCGGCACGTTCATCCTGCGCATCGACGACACCGACCCCACCCGCTCCACCGACGAGAACACGCAGATCATCCTGCGCGCCATGCGTTGGCTGGGCCTGGACTGGGACGAGGGTCCCGAGGTGGGCGGCGACTTTGGCCCCTACGCCCAGACCGAGCGCCTGGACCTGTACAAGCAGGCCGCCCAGAAGCTTTGGGACGAGGGCAAGGCCTATCCCTGCTTCTGCACCAAGGAGCAGCTCGACGCCGACCGCAAGGCCGCGCAGGAGCGCAAGGACCCCTTCCAGGGCTATCAGCGCCGTTGCCGCGATCTTGATCCCGAGGAGGCCCGCCGCCGCATCGAGGCCGGCGAGTCCTACGTCCTGCGTATCAAGGTGCCCGAGGATCGCGGCGACGTCGTCATCCACGACGCCGTCCACGGCGAGGTGACCTTCGACGCCAAGGAGCTCGACGACTTTGTCATCTTCCGCTCCGATGGCACGCCCACGTACAACTTCGCGACCGTCGTCGACGACGCCATGATGAAGATCACCCATGTCATCCGCGGCGACGACCACCTGTCCAACACCCCGCGCCAGGTCATGGTCTACGAGGCCCTCGGCGCGCCCGTGCCCACGTTCGCCCACATCTCCATGATCCTGGGTGCTGACGGCAAAAAGCTCTCCAAGCGCCACGGTGCCACCTCGGTGGAGGAGTACCGCGACGCCGGTTACCTGTCCGACGCCTTTGTCAACTATCTTGCGCTGCTCGGCTGGTCGCTTGACGGCGAGACTACGATCATCCCACGCGATGTCCTGGCCAGCAAGTTCTCGCTCGACCGCATCTCCAAGAACCCGGCAACCTTCGATCCCAAGAAGCTCGATTGGGTTAACGCTGAGTACATCAACGGCATGTCCGATGCTCAGTTTGCCGACGAGATCATGGTCCCCGAGCTGCATGAGGCGGGTCTCATCGAGGGTAATGTCGAGTACGGCGAGGATTGGATCGACGCGCTTGCCGCCATTGTCAAGCCGCGCACCAAGATGCCGGCCGATGCCGTGACCGTCGCCGCTCCCATCTTTGCTACGGCCGAGACGCTCGAGTATGACGAGAAGTCCGTCAACAAGGGCCTGGCCAAGGAAGGCATGGGCGCCATTCTTGATGCCGCCAAGGCCGCGCTCGAGGGCGTGGACGATTGGACGGCTGCCAACATCGACGCCGCGCTTGAGCCGCTGCCCGAGCAGATGGACCTCAAGAAGCGCGTGGTGTTCCAGGCCGTGCGCGTCGCCGTCTGCGGCAACATGGTG
>CAJMOM010000202.1:0-2598 GCA_905215005.1 uncultured bacterium
CGCGGAATGAGTACGCCGGGGGCGCACGCGACGTCGATCATGCGGAACTGCGTGCTGCCGGTGATGTACTGCAACGGCTCGCCCTTGGCGCGACGGACGACCGCCGCGTGCATGGTCTCGAGCTGCGCTGCGCCGAGCGTCTCGTCCATGCGCATATACAAGTCGATACGCGCCAGGCCCGTGGCCGCGCACAGCAGCCACTCGGCAGAAAGACGGGGATGCTCCTCACCGCGCTCGGCCAGGTACTCCTTGGTCCACTCGAGACAACGCTTGATGGTCCAGATCTCGTTTGCCATGGGGTCCTCCCCTCTTAAGCGCCGGGCGGCGCGCGAATGTCGGAGCAGATTGTACGCGAGGCGAGCGCTTGGCAAGGGACGATTGAAGGCGATTATCGAGAATCAGCCCAGATTTTTGCTTGGAACCTGCCTGAAATGTTCATTCGTCGACGTCTAAATCTGCATTCGTCAAGCTTTTGGCAAGGTTGACCCAAAACTGACCAATATCTAACCAAGAACTTGCCATATCGCTTGACGCACGACCCATCAAAAATCACCCCGCGACTTCTCGGACGATTTTTAGAGCAATATTTTCAATAGCAGATGAAGGCTATTAATTACCTTGAGCAGGTAGGCAGCTTAATTTCTAACAAAGCAGATTAAATAAACTCGAAAAGCAATTTACCCAACCTAGTCATTTAAGAACGTCCCCAATGACTACCTCTAAGGCGCCGCAGGTTGAGCATACCGCATCCGGAGCAAGGCAACGCCGCATGTAGAGGACGGACAGCGAGCGACGTCCAGAGCGAACAAGTTGGCATGAAAAAGGCAAGGCATAGACCTTCTGGTCATGCCTTGCCTTTTGAATGACAAATTGTCGCTCTGGGCGGCGCGCAGCGTCAAGCCGTTACGCGGTTTGGCAAAACCGCGTAACCCACTACACAGCCTGTGCCAGCTTCTCGGCTCGCTCGGCGGCGGCGAGCGCCTCTATGACGGTGCCGAGCTGATCACCCAGAAGGACGCCGTTGTAGGTGGAGTTGAAGCCGATACGGTGATCGGTCACGCGGTCCTGGGGCTGGTTGTAAGTACGGATCTTCTCGGAACGGTTGCCGTGGCCGATCTGGCTCTGGCGCTCGGCACCGAGCTCGGCCTGCTGCTTCTCGAGTTCCATCTCGTACAGACGGGCGCGCAGCATCTGCATGCAGACCTCGCGGTTCTGGATCTGGGAACGCTGCTCCTGCGACTGCACCACGGTGTTGGTGGGCAGGTGGGTGATGCGCACGGCGGAGTAGGTGGTGTTAACGCACTGACCGCCAGGGCCGGAGGCGCAGTAGGTGTCGATGCGCAGGTCGGACTGGTTGATCTGGACGTCGATCTCCTCGGCCTCGGGAAGCACGGCGACGGTAGCCGTTGAAGTCTGGATGCGGCCCTGGGACTCGGTCTTGGGGACGCGCTGGACACGGTGCACGCCGGACTCGTACTTCATAACGGAGTAGACGCGGTCGCCCTCGACCTTGAACTCAATGGACTTGAAGCCGCCGGCCTCGCTGGGGCTGGAATCGAGCACGGTAGTCTTCCAGCCACGCGACTCGCAAAAGCGCTGATACATCTTGTACAGGTCGCCGGCAAAGATGGCCGCCTCGTCGCCACCGGCGGCGGAGCGAATCTCGACGATGGTGTTCTTGTCGTCGTTGGGGTCGCTCGGGATGAGCATGTACTTGATGTCTTCCTCGAGCTGGGGAAGCTTGGCCTCGTTTTCGGAGATGTCCATCTGGAGCATCTCCTTCTCATCGGCATCGGTGGTATCGTGCAGCATTTCCTTGGCAGCCTCGATGTCATCGAGCGCGCCGATGTACTCGCGCGAGGCGGCAATGAGGTCGGACTGGTGCGCGTACTCCTTGTTGAGACGCGTGAACTCCTTGATATCGGAGGCGACGGCCGGGTCGGAAAGCTTCTTCTCGAGTTCCTCGTAGGCCTTGATGATCTTTTCGAGCTTGTCGCGCATGACGGACTCCTTTATATGCGTGAAGGTGAAAATCGGCAGAATTGATGGGGCGCGGGGCGCCGCTGCGGGGGTAAGCCCAGCTAGAACATGTCGATCTTCAGATACATGCGCATCCCTTCGCGTATGGGGTACATAATTGCGGTCTAACCCATACATGATAGCGTGCGCAGGCAAACCTGCATATAACCCGCACGGAATGATTGGTGCAAACAAACCTGACCCCATTGCACCAAGGGCTTGCTTTTTGGCTAGAGCGTTTGGAGTAGAGCGACGAGGAAGCGGATGCCCTGGAGGTAGGCGCGGCGGGTGATGCGCTCGTTGGTGCCGTGGACGCCGCGATCACACTCGTCGTCATCAACCACAAAGGCCGAGAAGCGAATGCACTCAGGGCAAATGCGCTGGTAGTTAGCAGCATCGGTCGCGCCAATCACGGTCGAAAGGACAATCGCCAACGGCTCGGATGATCCGTTTTCCTCCGTCCCCTTTGGATCACGGAAATAGCGGGCGGCGATGGAGCGAACCGCCTCGAGTCCCGATCCACCGATGCGCGGAGACGGCGAGGGTTCGGAGCTGCCGGGGCCTAGCTCCACTTCGACA
>CAJMOM010000203.1:0-2598 GCA_905215005.1 uncultured bacterium
CAGAAATCGAAAAGCTTTATGCACAATTCGGATTTTAAACCGTGCGCGTGCGCAAAATCGGCGCGAGGACGTCTGGAGGTGGCTCGGCTTCTAGGGCATTGCACGTGTAGAACGGTTAAAATCGGGATTCGGTCTTAGTTTTATTTGGAAGGATGCATATGGGTTCCAATATCGATGCTTCTCTAGAGGAGACGCTCTCCTATATCGCGGGACAGCTTAAGACGCTGACTTCTATTGCTTCGCCTACGGGCTATACCCGTGCGGCGACTGATTATCTGATGGAAACGTTGCGCGATATGGGCTTTGGGCCCGAGCGTTCTAACAAGGGCAATGTGCTCGTTGAGCTTGGTGGTGAGGGTGAGCCGCTCGTGTTGGCGAGCCATGTCGATACCCTGGGCGCCATGGTGCGCTCCATTAAGGACAATGGTCGCCTGCGCCCCACGACCCTCGGCGGGCACCAGTGGTCCACGGCCGATGGCGAGAACTGCACCGTCTACACGCGTGACGGCAATGTCTACACGGGCGTGGTCCTCAATACCGAGCCTTCGGCGCATGTGGCCGATGAGCCGGTCAAGACCATCGAGAAGAACATGGAAATCCTGCTCGACGAGAACGTTGACAGCAAGGACGATGTGCTCGAGCTGGGTATTCAAACCGGCGACATCATCGCTATGGATCCGCGCACCACGGTGACGGAGAGCGGCTTCATCAAGAGTCGCTTCCTTGACGACAAGCTGTCCGCGTCGATTCTGCTGGGTTTGGCCTGCGCTGTCGCCGACGGCGAGGTGACCCTTTCGCGCAAGGTTTCGCTGCTCTTTACGGTGTACGAGGAGGTCGGCCACGGCGGTGCCTTTGTGCCGGCCGACACGCGCGAGATGATCAGCGTGGACATGGGCTGCGTGGGCGACGACCTGGGCTGCACCGAGCGCATGGTTTCGATTTGCGCTAAGGATTCGGGCGGTCCGTACAACTACGACCTGGTAACCACGCTGTCCAACATCGCGCGCGAGCTGGAGCTCGATTACGCCATCGATGTGTACCCGCACTATGGCTCCGACGTCGAGGCCACGCTCTCGGCCGGCTACGACATTCGCCATGGTCTGATCGGCCCCGGCGTGTACGCGAGCCACAACTACGAGCGCAGCCACATCGACGGCGTGCGCAATACCTACGAGCTGGTTCGCGCCTACGTTCAGCGCTAACGATGCAGCGGCCTCGGCTGATACAGTAGTACCGACCGAGGCCGTCCTCTCTAAGTTGCGGTGAAATAGGGACTGTTTGGCGGTTTTAAACGTTTAAACAGTCCTTATTTCACCGCAACTTATGAAGGGGATGGGACTACTTGATGGCGGCAGTCACCGTGCCCCCGCCGAGGACGATGTCGCCGCGGTAGACTACAACGGCTTGGCCGGGGGCGATGGCTCGCTGCGGCTCGTCAAAAGTCAGCAGCATTTGCCCGTCTTCGCCGCGCGTAAGGGTCGCTGCCTGGTCTTTCTGACGGTAGCGGTGCTTGGCGCCCACGCGAATGCCGCCGGCATCGAGCCCTGCTTCCATGCGGTCGGCGGGGGCGCTCCAGATCCAGTCGTTGGCCGTGAGCGCTGTGGCCGTCAGGTCCTCGGCCTCGCCCAGATGCACGGTGTTGTTGACGGTGTCGACGCCCGTCACATACACGGGATGCGCCATCGCGACGCCCAAGCCCTTGCGCTGGCCGATGGTATAGCGCAACGCGCCGTTATGGCGTCCGACCACGCTGCCGTCGCGCCACACAATGTCGCCCGGTGCAGCGGCATGTCCGCAGCGGTGCTCGATATAGCCCGCGTAGTCGCCGTCTGGAATAAAGCAGATATCCTCGCTTTCGGCCTTCTTGGCGTTGATGAAGCCCTGCTCGGCGGCAATGCGGCGCACGTCGTGCTCCTTGTCCAGGCCTGCCAGCGGAAAGATTGTGCGTGCCAGGCGCTCCTGCGTAAGCGAATACAAAAAGTAGCTTTGGTCCTTCTTGGGGTCCTCGCCACGGTACAGCTGCCAGGTGCCGTCGGACGCCTGGCTCGTTTTGGCGTAGTGACCTGTGGCGATGTAGTCGCAGCCCATATCGAGCGCTGCATCGAGCAACGCGCCAAACTTAATATGGCGGTTGCAGATGATGCACGGGTTGGGCGTCAGTCCTTCCTGGTAGGCAGTCACGAAGCGCTCGATAACGTTGCGGTCGAAGGTCTGCTGCAGGTCGAGCACATGGTGGGGTATCCCCAGGCGCTCGGCGACAGCCTTTGCATCGGCGATGTCGCGGTCGACCTTACTCATGCCCGTGACGGGATCGGGCGCGGGGCAGGTGAGGCGCATGGTGGCGCCGACGCATTCGTAGCCCTGGCTTTTGAGCAGGTACGCGGTCACGCTGGAATCGACGCCGCCGCTCATGGCGACGAGCACGCGCTTGTTGTGCATGGGGAGGTTCTCCTTGGTGGCATGTGGCCAAAAAAGAAAAGCGGCGCGGGAGGCTGGTTCCGCGCCGCAGACATTGTAGCAAGTTCGGACGTCTCGTGGGACACCCTGATTGGATGGGCTCAGACTGCCGGGAGAGAGGAGACCGGCTCGTCCGTGGGC
>CAJMOM010000204.1:0-2595 GCA_905215005.1 uncultured bacterium
CGGATATGCGCCGCAGCCGCTGTCGTTGCCGGAGCTCAACGGCACCACGCCCTGCGTGCTCGCCTGCGGTCCGCAGCAAAAAGCCACGATCGCGCTCACGCGCGAGGACGCCAACGGTCATACGACCTGTTTTGTGTCGCAGCATATCGGCGATGTCGAAAACGGCGCGACTTTCGATGCCTGGAGCGCCGCACGCACGCGTCTGGAAAACCTCTTTGACCTGGCGGCTGCCGCCTTGGCATGCGACATGCATCCCAGCTATCTGTCGAGCCAATGGGCGCGCGAGCAGGCACGGGAGCACAATCTGCCGCTTATCGAAGTCCAGCACCATCATGCGCACATCGCGAGCGTAATGGCAGAGGCGATTGTCGCAGGCCGGCTTGCGCCCGATGCACGCGTCCTCGGCATCGCCTTCGACGGCACGGGCGCCGGCACCGATGGCACCATATGGGGCGGTGAGTTTCTTATCTCCCGTCTCGCCGATTTTGAGCGCGTCGCGCATCTGCGCACCTGGGCGCTCCCCGGTGGCGCCGCATCCGTACACGATGCCCGCCGCAACGCCTTTGCCCTGCTCAGCGAGCTCGACCTGCTCGAGCACCCGGGAGCTGTGGGGCTCTTGAACAGCCTTGACGAGCAAACGCGCAGCATAACGGCAACGATGATCGAGCGCGGCATCAACAGTCCGCGCACTAGCAGCATGGGTCGCCTGTTTGATGCCGCAGCCGCGATTTTGGGCATTTGCGGCCAGGCAACCTACGAGGGCGAACCCGCCATCGAGCTCGAAGCCGCCGCCTGGCGCGCGCTCGACAGCGAAATCGCCCATTTTCCCGACGACAACGCCGGCTATTCCGCATCTGACCCATCGTGGCTGGACGGCCCCTATGTTCTGGACCAGAAAGCACTCTTTGAGGCACTTTTGGGAGGAATTGAAGCCGGAGCGCCCGCCGACAGGCTCGCACTCGATTTCCATGTCGCCGTCGCGCGCTCCTCGGCGCGCATCGCCAGCGATATCTGCGTGCACGAGGGCATCGACACCGTCGCGCTCTCGGGCGGCGTGTTCATGAACCGACTTCTGCTTCAGCTTCTCACCCGCGAGCTCAAAAGCGCAGGCTTTACTGTCCTTGTCCCCCACACCGTACCCGTCAATGACGGCTGCATCGCCTACGGTCAGGCAGCAGTCGCACGCACTCGCCTCGCACAGGTCGCGCCACAATAGGCTGTTCGGCCAGCCCGCAAGCCGCCGTCTCACAGGCGTAACGCGTTTGCCCGCGAACCCCGCGAGCGCTACCATCAACTGATGGATTATTGAGCGCTCATCCAGCGCAAAGCGTATACAAGGGGAACAATATGTGCCTTGCCGTTCCCGGTAAAGTAGTCAAACGCGACGACGGCCTCAAGGCCACCGTCGACATGATGGGCATCGAGCGCCCCGTGTCGCTGCGGCTCGTGCCGACGGCGCAGGTTGGCGACTATATTCTCGTACACGCCGGCTTTGGCATCCAGATTGTCGACGAGCAGGAAGCACAGGAAACGCTCGAGCTTGTTAATGCCATGTCCGAGCTGGTCGAAGAAGACCAGCTGGCCACCAACCCGGCGGAGGCTTACTAGTGGCGCCCGAGCAGCCGGCTCGCTCCGGTATCGATTTCTCGGCATTCCGCGATCCCAAGCTGGCTCGCGAGCTCATCGAGCGCATTCATGAGCTTGTCGGCGACCGCACCATCAACCTTATGGAAGTCTGCGGCACGCATACCGTGAGCATCGGGCGCTATGGCTTTCGCTCCATTATGCCGGCAGGGCTCAAGCTGCTGAGCGGCCCGGGCTGCCCCGTCTGCGTCACCGCCAACCGCGACATCGATCACGCAATCGCGCTCGCCAACATAGACGGCGCCATCATCACCACCTTTGGCGACATGATGCGCGTGCCCGGATCATCCACCTCGCTCGCTGCGCAAAAAGCGGCAGGGCGTGACATTCGCATCGTCTACTCCCCGCTCGACGCGCTCGACATTGCCGAGCAAAACCCTGATCGCCCGGTCATTTTTATGGGCGTGGGCTTTGAGACTACGACGCCCACCATCGCCGCCGCCATCTTGGAGGCCGAGGCGCGCGGGCTTTTGAACTTCTCGGTCTATTGCGCCCACAAGACCACGCCGCCGGCGTTGCGCGCCATTGCCAACGACCCCGAGACCGCCATCGACGGCTTTATCCTGCCGGGCCACGTCGCCACCATCACGGGCTTGGCCCCCTTTGGCTTTTTGGTCGACGAGTTTAAGACTCCAGGCGTGGTAACGGGATTTGAGCCGGTCGACATCTTGCAGGGTATCTGCATGCTGGTCCAGATGGTTGTTGAGGGGCAACCCGCGATCGACAACGCCTACCGTCGCGGCGTCAATGCCGACGGCAATCCTGTGGCGCGCCAGCTGGTCGAGCAGGTATTTGAGCCGTGCGATACCACGTGGCGCGGGCTGGGATCGATTGCGGCTTCGGGACTCGCCATTCGTCCCGAGTTTTCGCACTTTGATGCCAGCATGCGCTTTGACGTGTCCATCGAGCCGACGGTCGAGCCACGCGGGTGCCGCTGCGGCGACGTGCTGC
>CAJMOM010000205.1:0-2571 GCA_905215005.1 uncultured bacterium
TGAACGACGCGATCGGCAAGGCGCTCGCTTCGGACCTGACGTCTGCCGTGTTGGGCGACATCGCCTGCGACCTGGGCGTCACCGTGCTCTTCGCCGCCGCCATTGCCGCCGTAGGCCTGGCTCTCGCACGCGCCAAATCTCGCGCCTAGTCTGAAATAAATCCTAGGCCTCGCCCCAAAATAGTTCGCCAAGGTTTACTATTACGTTCATAAAGTAGTACGAGGCTAACAATGGGGGATACCATGGCAACGCAGGAAGCCTACGTCCAGGTTAAGGATCTCAAAAAGCACTACGGCGACGGTGATGCGCGCCTGACGGTACTCGATGGCATCGACACGTTTATCAACCGCGGCGAGATCTGCGTCATGCTGGGGCCCTCGGGCTCGGGCAAGTCGACCTTTCTCAACCTGATCGGCGGCCTGGAGGATGCCGACGGCGGCTCCATCATGGTGGACGGCTGCGACCTCACCGTGCTCAAGCCTACCGACCTGGGCGAGTATCGCCGCCGCGAGCTGGGCTTCGTGTTCCAGTTCTATAATCTGGTGCCCGACCTCACCATCAAGGAAAACATCGAGGTCACGGCACACCTGTCCACAAAGCCGCTCAACATTGACGGCCTGCTACGCTCGCTGGGCCTCTACGAGCACCGCAACAAGTTCCCACGCCAGGTCTCGGGCGGCCAGCAGCAGCGCTGTGCCATCGGCCGCGCACTCGTCAAAAATCCGGGTCTGCTGCTGTGCGACGAGCCCACGGGCGCGCTCGACTATAAGACGTCCAAGGAAATCTTGCAGCTCATGGAGGATGTCAACCGCACCTACGGCTGCACCATCATCATTGTCACCCACAATGCCGCCATCGCGCGCATGGCCAATCGCGTGCTGCGCCTGCGCGACGGGCGCATCGTCGAGGACGAGCTCAACGAGTCGCCCGTTGCGGCCGCCGAACTCGATTGGTAGGCGGCGCCATGACACCTCTCGCAAAACGTCTCCCGCGCGAGCTGCGCCGTAATATCGGCAAGTACCTGGGCATCTTTTTGCTTATGTGCGGAAGCATCGCTCTCACCTCGGGCTTTTTGCTCGCAGCGCATTCCATCGGCTGCCTTATCGACGACATGCGCGATGCGTACACGATTGAGGACGGCCGCGTGACCACCTCCTTCGAGGCTACCGACGATCAACTCAAGGTCGCCGAGGATGCAGCCGGCGACGTCGGCGGCGTCACGCTCTACAAGAATTTCTCCATCGACGCCATCATCAAAAAGACCGCCGGCGACGATGGCACCAAGCGCACGCTGCGCACCTATGCGCACCGCACCAAGGTCGATATCGCGTCCTACTGTGAGGGCAAGGAGCCCAAGGCGGACGACGAGGTGGCCATCGACCGTGTCTTTGCCACCAACAACGGCCTCGCCGTGGGCGATAGGGTCGAGCTCGAGGGCCGCACCTACACCATCTGCGGCATCATGACCCAGCCCGATAGCCAGGCGCTGTTCCTCAACAATTCGGACTTTACGGTGAACACCATCACGTACGGCGTGGCCGAGGTCACCGATGGCGGCTTTGCCGCGCTCGAAGATGCCGGCGGCGCACCCGCCTACACTTACTCCTTCACCTTTACCGATCGCGACCTCCCCACCGCGGACCGCATCGACGCCGAGCAAGATATGGTCGAGGCACTGACCGACGCCGATGCGCGCGTGGACGATCTGATCGACGCCGATTCCAATCAGGGCATTGGCTATGCGCGCGATGACGTGGACGGCGACTCTATGATGTGGATGACGCTGCTCGACATCATCATCGTGATCATGGCGTTCGTCTTTGTGGTCCTTACCGACGCCACCATCGAGGAGGAGAGCGCCATCATCGGCACGCTGCTCGCCAGCGGCTATCGTCGACGCGAGATCGTGCTGCACTACCTTGCGCTTCCCGCTATCGTGGGCGTGGTCGCGGCGCTTTTGGGCACTGCGCTCGGCGTTGTGTTCTTTACCGAGCCCATGCGCAGCCTCTATTACGGTTCGTATAGCCTGCCGCCCTTCCAGGTGTACTGGAGCTGGGAGATCTTTGTGAAGTGCGCCGTGGTTCCCGTCGCCGCGCTCATCCTCATCACGCTGGTGGGTCTGCTTCGCAAAATGGGCAAGACGCCGTTGCAGTTCCTTCGTCACGAAGCGAGCGGCAAGTCGGGAACCAAGCGTGGCCTGCAGCTGCCGGAGCGCATGGGCTTTGTTTCCCGCTTCCGCCTGCGTATCTTCCTGCGCAACCTGGGCAACTTCGCCACGCTTTTCGTGGGCATTGCGTTTGCCTCGCTGCTGCTGCTCTTTGGCCTGGCGATTCTGCCCACGATGACGCACTACGCGGACAACCTCGAGACAAGCCTGGTCGCCGAGCACCAGTACACGCTCAAGGCCCCGCTGGAACTCGAGGGCACCGCCGAGGAGCGCGAGCAGTGGTCGGCACTCGAGCGTTTGCAGTCGGTTGACGGCGCACTGCTTTCTGCCGCTCAGGATGCCGATGACGAGCTTGACGACGCGGCCGATGCAGCGCAGGCGGCAGCCGATGCCGCGACCAGCGC
>CAJMOM010000206.1:0-2564 GCA_905215005.1 uncultured bacterium
GCGCCGACGTGGGCCTTGCGATCGGCACCGGCGCCGACATCGCCAAGGAGGGCGCCGACGTGGTACTCATGCGCAGCGACCTCATGGACGTCGCCCGCGCCATCGAGCTTTCGCGCGCCACGATCCGCAACATCAAGCAGGACCTGTTCTGGGCGCTGTTCTACAACAGCATCGGCATTCCGCTCGCCGCGGGCGTGTTCTTCCCCCTCACGGGCTGGCAACTCTCGCCGATGTTTGGCGCCGCGGCCATGAGCCTGTCGAGCGTATGCGTCGTAAGCAACGCGCTGCGCTTAAAATCCTTTAAGCCAAAAGTGGCAAAATAGGCTCACCATTACGTCCATTTAGAACGGGTTTTCCAGGTGCCCGAGATTGACCTGAAAGAGGAGCGACGCGTACTTTGGTACGCGAGCGACGGCTTGAAGGTCAAGGTCGGGTGCCTGGGAAAGCCGACACAACAGGGAGGAATACCCATGCGATACACAATCAAGACTTCCGGCCTCATGTGCGGCCACTGCGACGCCACCGTCGAGACGGCGTTGCTCAACGTTGCCGGCGTGACCGACGCCGACGCCGATCACGAGACTCAGACCGTACAGGTGGAGTGCGCCGACACCGTGACCGCTGAGCAGCTCGCTGCCGCCGTCGAGGGCGCCGGCGAGAAGTTCCACGCCCTTTCGGTGACCGCCGCATAGCAGTCGCTGCCTACTCAATCCTCAGAAGTTGCGGTGAAATAGTTCCTGTTTTAGCGCTTCAAGCCTGCAAACAAGAACTATTTCACCGCAACCGACGGGGGCATCCGGAAGATCGACCAGAAACGAGGACCCGCCATGATGGCAGACCACAAATCGGTGACCCGCATGCTCAAGACGGCACGCGGCCAGATCGACGGCATCCTGCGGATGGTCGATGAGGACCGCTATTGCGTCGATATCTCCACGCAGCTCATGGCCACACAGGCGCTCCTCGCGCGCATTAACGCCGACGTGCTCAAGGCGCATATCAAGGGCTGCGTGACTTCGGCAATCGAATCGGGCGACGAAGGCCTCAAAGCCGCCAAGCTCGCCGAGATCGAACGCGTCGTCGACAAGCTCTCCAAGTAATTGGGGCATTAGGGACAGACTTCTTTGCACCGTCTTGGTGTTCCGGGGACAGGTATGTTTGCACCACATTGGTGCAGATTAACCTGTCCCCCTTGCTCTAAATCGGGTATAAAGGCGTGCAGCATATCGAACGAAAGGCAATTTGCATGAATGACTTTATGAAGGGTCGCAATGGTGCCGATGAACTCACCATCGTGATGGGTTTTGCCGGCATCGTCATCGCGATGATCGGATCGATAGCCCGCATCCAGTGGCTCAGCTGGATTGCCATCGCCGTCATCGTGATTGGCGTGCTGCGCGGCCTGTCCAAAAATATCGATGCACGTCGCAAGGAGAACGAGGCCTTTGTCGCCACGACCGCCAATGTTCCCGGCTTGGGCAAGTTCGTCGCCAGCTTGGGCGGCGGCGCTGCAGCGGCCAGCACCTCACGCGCGGCCGGCACCAGCAAGGAAGACTTTGAGCGCGCCAAGCGCACGGCCAAGAAGATGTGGAAGGGTCGCAAGACCACGGCATACCTCAAGTGCCCCAACTGCGGCCAGATGCTCTCCGTCCCCAAGGGCAAGGGCAAGATCCGCGTCACCTGCCCCAAGTGCCACGCCAAGATGGAAACCCGCTCCTAGGCATCGCGCCGTGGGACAAATGAATCAGTAGTGTTTGTCCCAAATCTGAAGCATTTATTCGATAAAAAAGCCGAGGCCTCGTGTTGAGACCTCGGCTTTTTGCATGGGGCGACAGCATGCGACGGTGAAGCTGTCGTTTCCGTCACGCCGGCGCCTACGCCACGCCGTCGCGGGCCAACTCCTCGGCAAGCGCTTCGGCAGGCATGGCCATAATCGCGTCGAGCTCGGCGTCCACCTCGGGAATACGCTTCACCTTGAGCTTGCGCACCAGATCACCGCGACACATCACGTGCGTCGGCTCACGCAGTGCACACAGGTCATCGAGCGGGTTCTCGCGCGTCACCAGGATATCGGCGGCCTTGCCGCACTCGATTGTGCCGGTCTCGCCGCCCAGCCCCAGCAGCTCGGCATTGACCTGCGTGGCCGTATGCAGCGCGAAGGCGTTGCACACGCCGACATACTTGGCAAAATAGGCCACCTCACGCCACATGTCGTACTGCGTCACGAACGGGCAGCTCGAGTCCGTGCCAAGGCCCACCTTAACGCCAGCTTCCAGTGCGGCACGGGCGCTCTCGATGATGCCCGAGCACACGATGTCACCGTTCTTCTTTTGTGTATCGGTCGAATGGGTCTTTTCCGGGTCGAGCAATACAAACGGCAGCGCCGGGCTGATAGTGCAGGTCACACTCGGCGCACGCCCCTCGAGCTGCGTGCCCGCGGCGCCACGGTACAGCTCCAAAATCTCGGGTGTCAACGGAGCGCCGTGCTCAATCGTGTCAACGCCGGCCTCAAGCGCGGCCTTCACGCCCTCGGTACTCTCGACATGGGCCATAACCGGCAGGCT
>CAJMOM010000207.1:0-2538 GCA_905215005.1 uncultured bacterium
CGCGCCCGCGCCATGGAGGCCCGCGAGGAGGCGGCGGTGCTTGCCAAAAACGAACAGCTGCGCGCCAACCTGCTGCGCTCCATCTCGCACGATCTGCGTACGCCGCTCACCAGTATTTCGGGCAATGCCGATGTCCTGCTCGACCAGGGCTCGACCGGCACCGCCGTGCTCGATGCCCAGACGCGCCGCGGCCTGCTCCTGTCCATTCGCTCGGATGCGCAATGGCTCAACGCCACCGTCGAGAACCTGCTCGCCATCACCAAGCTCGAGGGTGGCGGTATGCGCCTGTCGACCACGCTCGAGCTCATGGACGATATCGTCGAGGAGGCGCTGCGCCACGTGAACCCTGCCGTGCGCGAGCACGACCTTAAGGTGGTGGCGTGCGATGAGCCGGCGCTCGTCAACGTCGATGCGCGCCTGATGGTGCAGCTGGTGGTCAATCTGGTGAACAACGCCATCACCTATACGCCCGCAGGCTCGCATATCATGATTTCGATTAGCGTCGACGATGGACACGTGGCGTGCTCGGTGGCCGATGATGGTCCGGGCATCGCACCCGAGGATCGCGAGCGCATCTTTGAGTCGTTCTATACCGCCAACCATGGCCTGGCCGACAGCCACCGTAGTGTGGGCCTGGGGCTTTCGCTCTGCCGGTCCATTGCGCTGGCGCATGGCGGTAGCATAGAGGTTGCCGCGGCGGACCCGCACGGCTCGGTCTTTACGATTGAGCTTCCCGTCGCCGATGTTTCGTTTGATAAGGAGTAGCGCCGTGCCGAACTCTGCCGTAAAACCGCTCATCTTGGTCGTTGAGGACGACCCCGCCGTTCGCAATCTTATCGTTGCCGCGCTCGAGGCACACGGCTTGCGTCATATGGCCGTTGAGACTGCCCATGCCGCCATCGCCGCCGCCTCATCGCAGGCACCGAGCATTGTGCTGCTCGATCTGGGCCTGCCCGATATGGACGGCGTCAAGGTGGTGGAGTCGGTGCGCGCATGGTCGGGCATGCCGATCATCGTGGTCTCGGCGCGCAGCGAGGACGCGGACAAGATTCGCGCGCTCGATGCCGGCGCCGACGACTACCTGACCAAGCCGTTTTCGGTCGAGGAGCTGCTCGCGCGCATTCGCACGACGCTCAGGCGCCTTTCGTATGCGCAAACGGGCGGTGTTGCCTCCGAGGGCTCGTTCGATACCGGTGAGCTGCATATCGATTTTGATGCCGGCATCGCCACGATGGATGGCGAGGAACTGCATCTGACGCCGATCGAGTACAAGCTCTTGTGCCTGCTGGCCCATAACGCCGACAAGGTGCTCACGCACCAGTTTATCCTGCACGAGATTTGGGGCACGGCAACTAAGAGCGACCTGGCGAGCCTGCGCGTCTTTATGGGCACGTTGCGTAAGAAGATCGAGTCCGACCCCGCGCATCCGCGCTATATCCAGACGCACGTGGGTATCGGTTACCGATTGGTCACCCAAGGGTAGGACGGCGTCCGCCATCCCAATATGAGTTGCGGTGAAATACGGTCTAAATATACCTAATTCCAGGCAAAACAGTCCGTATTCCACCGCAACTTTGTTATCTGCCCTTGGGCTTGCTGGCGTAGAACTTCTTCTTTTTGGGCTTGCCGACAGAGGAGGGTTTGCCGGCAAAGTTTGATTTGCCGTTGCCGGCCTGCGCGGGCGCGGGCGCTGCTGCACGAGGCTTGCGCGCCTCGGGGCTGCGCAGCTCCTCGGTTCGCTCGGCAATCTCCTCGGCGCTAAAGCCGACCTCGGCCATGGCGTCCTCGATGGGCAGTCGGCGTACGATATAGCAATGGTGCACCTTCTGGTTGCGCGCGAAGTCCTCGGGGATGGTCTGCGCCGTAATGTCCTCCAACACGACGCCCGCGCGCGCGAGCTTGCGCGTCTCGGGGCGGAAGCCACGCAGGTTGCAGCTAAAGATGGCGTGGCCGCCCTGTGCGAGCAGGCGCGATACGCCGGCCAAAAGCTCAACATGGTCGCGCTGGACATCCCAGGTGCGGCGGCCCATCTTGGACGAGTTCGAAAACGTGGGTGGGTCGACAAAGATCAGGTCCCAGCGGTTGCGCGTCTGGCGCTGGTCGCGAATCCAGGCAAGCACGTCGTCGCGCACAAAGTGATGCTGCGGACCCACAAAGCCGTTCTGGCGCATGTTGCGCTCGGCCCAGTCCAGGTAGGTGTTGGAAAGGTCGACCGTCACAGTTTCCTCGACGCCGCCGTCTGCCGCATAGCAGGTGGCGGTACCGGTGTAGGCGAACAGGTTGAGGAAGCGGCGCGCCTGTTTGGCGTGCTCGCGCACCAGGTTGCGGGTGACGCGGTGGTCCAGGAAGATTCCCACATCCAGATAATCGTCAAAGTTGACGGCAAAGGTAAGGCCGCCCTCTTCGATGAGCGGCAGACGACGGTGCGCGATGTTGGCGCGCTCGCCCGATGCGCCCTTGACGGCGCCCTGTTTGCCGTACTGCGAGCCGCCGCGCGAACGCATGCGGGCCTTGGCGTGCACGTGCTCGGCCGGAACA
>CAJMOM010000208.1:0-2537 GCA_905215005.1 uncultured bacterium
CGACCTCGTCCGCGGACCGCTTCGAAAAGGGGCTGGCGGTGCAGCGGTCGATTTTCGGCGCGGAGCGTATCGACGGGATGCGCGAGGCGGCCCCCGCGAACCAGAAGCACATCCAACGTTACCTGTCGGACAACTGCTTCGGCGATTTCCTGACCCGCGGAGGCCTGGACGTGAAGATGCGCGAGCTGCTGACCTTCTCGATGCTCGTCTCGCTCGGGGGCTGCGAATCGCAGGTGAAGGGCCACATCGCCGGAAATGCGAACATAGGCAACGACAAGGCCACCCTGCTGGCCGTCGTGACCCAGTTGCTGCCCTATATCGGTTATCCCCGCACGCTGAACGGCATTGCGTGCCTGAACGAAGTTTTGCCGGAAAAATAAAAAAGTAGTGAGGTATGGAATACGTAAAATTGAACAACGGCGTCGAAATGCCGGTCCTCGGCTTCGGCGTTTATCAGATTTCGGACCCGGAGGTTTGCGAACGGGCGGTCGGCGACGCCCTGAAGATCGGTTACCGCTCGATCGACACCGCCGCGGCCTATGGCAACGAGGAGGCCGTGGGACGTGCCGTCCGCCGCAGCGGCATTCCCCGCGAAGAGCTGTTCATCACCACGAAACTGTGGATCAGCGACGCGGGTTATGAGCCTGCCAGAAAGGCGTTCGAGGAGTCGATGTCGAAGCTGGGGCTGGACTATCTGGACCTCTATCTGATCCACCAGCCTTACGGCGACGTCTACGGTTCGTGGCGCGCCATGGAGGAGCTCTACGAGCAGGGCGTTATCCGCGCCATAGGCACAGCTAACTTCTACCCCGATCACCTCGCAAACCTTATCTCGTTCAACCGCATCGCCCCCGCCGTGAACCAAGTCGAGTGCAACGTGTTCTTCCAGCAGCGCGAGGCACAGGAGTATATGGCCGGCAAGGAGATAGCCATGGAGGGCTGGGCACCCTTTGCGGAGGGCAGAAACGACCTCTTCCGCAACGAGGTCCTCGCTCGCATCGGCGAGGCGCACGGCAAGACGGTCGCCCAGGTCGTGTTGCGCTGGCTGCTGCAGCGCGGTGTGGTCTGTATCCCTAAGAGCACGCACCGCGATCGCATGGAGCAAAACTTCGACGTCTTCGACTTCGCGCTGGGCGACGACGAGATGGTCGCCATCGCCGCGCTCGACACCGGGCGCAGCGCGTTCTTCGACCACCACGACCCCGCCACCATCGAATGGATGTCCGGGCTCGTGCGCAACGTGTAGACGAGCGGTCAGACCGCACTGATAACTTACTAGGAGGAATTGCCATGAACTCATTCACGTACGACTACCCGGTCAGGAACTACTTCGGCGAGGGGGCTATGGACCAGGCACTCGACGCCGAGATGGGTGCCATGGGCAGGACAGTGATGCTCGCCTACGGCGGAGGCTCGGTCAAACGAACCGGCGTCTACGGCCACGTGGTCGATAAGCTCACGAGCGCGGGCAAGCGCGTGGTGGACTTCGGCGGCATCATGCCCAACCCGACCTACGAGAAGTGCCAGGAAGGTGCCGCGCTCGCACGCGAGGAGCAGGTCGACTTCATTCTCGCCGTCGGCGGCGGGTCGGTCTTCGACTGCTGCAAGGTGGTCTCCGCACAGGCGATGCTTGACGAGGACATCGAGACGTTTGAGCACGCCGACGGCAAGATGCCGAGCTCGTTCATCCCCATGGGCTGCATCGTGACGCTCTCCGGCACGGGCGCCGAGCAGAACAACGGCGCCGTCATCACCAACGAGGAGACGCACGTGAAGGGCGCCTATCTGGGGGCGATGCCCATGTGGGCGGCGCTCGACCCGGCGCTCACGCTCACCGTACCGCACGCGCAGTTCATGAGCGGCGCGTTCGACACGCTCTCGCACTGCATGGAGAGCTATTTCGGAAGCCCGCGCGGACGCAACGTCACCGACGACATCAACCTCGCCATCCAGCGTAACGTCATCCGCAACATGCGCCTCATCGCGGACGACGACCAGAACCTCAATGCCCGAAGCGAGCTCGTCTATGACTCCGCCATGGCCGAGAACGGCGTGCTCAAGATCGGCAAGTCAACGGACTTCCAGGCGCACATGATCCAGCACCAGTACGGCGCCTACACCCACACCAACCACGGAATGGGCCTCGCGGTCATCCATCCTGCGCTCTACCGCCACCTGGCCCCCGAGGCACCCGCGCAGTTCGCCCGCTGGGCGCGCGAGGTGTGGGACGTCGACGCCAAGGGCAAAGACGACCTTACGGTGGCGCTGGAGGGTATCGACCGCCTGCAGACGTTCATCGGCGAGATGGGGCTTCCCACGAGCTTCGCCGAGATGGGCTCCGACTCGTCCGACGAGACGCTGCACAAGGTTGCGGACACCTGCGTGCTCACCGGCGGCTGCGCCAAGAAACTGGAGCGCAGCGAGGTGTTCCAGATTCTGACCGAGTGCCTCTAGATCGGCAGCGGGTCCCGATCCGCCCGCGCCGAATCAAAACCACCCCTAAAAGGGGTGGTTTGCTCTTAGGGTATAACCCTTGG
>CAJMOM010000209.1:0-2529 GCA_905215005.1 uncultured bacterium
GGCGGCAAGCTCGCCACCCGAACGCTCGGCCTCGTCCAAATCGCCTTTGACCAGCACGATCGGCGAGCACGCGTTGCCCGCGATACGCACGCCACGGACCGCAAGCGATGTGAGCTCCTGCTCGGCCGCCTGGGCGATGGCTTCTTTTTTCTGGCTTTGTGACGTGGACATGCGCTCTCCAATCGTTTGCGTGCCCACCATTATATAAAAGAGCCGCCCGCGAGTGGTTGCTTTGCGGGCGGCTGGGTATAAGCACGGTCGTACTGAGTTTTACGCGGCCGAGCCGCGTCGCATTATGGAGGTCACCATGGCTGACATTAATCAGATTACCCCCGAGAACTTCGATTCCATCGTTAACGACAGCCTGCCCGTGCTGGTCGATTTTTGGGCACCGTGGTGCGGGCCCTGTCGATCCCTCTCGCCCATCGTTGACGAGGTTGCCGATGAGCTGGCGGGCAAACTCGCCGTTGCCAAGTGCAACGTCGACGACAACCAGGACCTGGCCATGAAGTATGGCGTCATGAGCATCCCCACGCTGATTGTGTTTAAGAACGGCGAGGAGATTGACCGCTCGGTTGGCGCTCTGCCCAAGACGAGGCTGCAGGCGCTGCTGGAGAAGCATCTGTAATACGCTTGTTACTTACCCGCCGTCCATGAGCGCTTTTGCACCGCTCGCCGGACTTCTGGATGCACCGAGTGCAACCACGGATAGTATGGTAGTCACAAACAGCCCCCAGTGAACGGGTGCGGGTCGCACAGACTCGTACCCGTTTTCTTATGCAGCTGCGCGCAGAGCGGGCGTAGTAAAATCTGAACCACTGAACTGCCCCATACAAAAGGAGATTTTCCATGCATGATGTTGGAATGAACATGAGCCAGCTTGCCATGAGCGTCAAACAGGTCGACGACACCATCGAGCTCGCTCATGAGTGGAGCCATCAGCTGCTGCATGCGACCGAGAATTTTGACATGGAGCGCATCGGCGCCAAGCTCGAGGCCGCCATGGCCGCGCTGCACGAGGCGCATAACGCGCTCGAGGGCTACGAGGAAGCCATCGAGGCCGACCACAACTCCGTCGGCTCCGTGAAGCTGGTGTAACGTGGCCGAACATGAGCACGGCTGCGGGTACGAGCACGAGCATCCGCACGGGGCGGACGGTGACGCGGGCTGCCACTGTAGTGGCTCCGGCTCCGAGCTGGTCCGCTTTTCGGTTACCGCACCGGACGACCTGCTGCGCCGTTTTGACGAACAGATCGCGCGCCGCGGCGACGTGGCCAACCGCTCCGAGGCCGTGCGCGACCTGATTCGCGCCTCGATCGCCAAGGAGCAGATGCGCACGCCCGATGAGCATGTTATCGGGTCGCTCACCATGATCTACGACCACCATACCGGCGACCTGACGCGCCGTCTGGACGAAGTGCAGCACGACTACACCGACGAGATCGTATCGACCATGCACGTGCATCTGGATCACCACAACTGCTTGGAGATTCTGGCGCTCAAGGGTCGCGGCGAACGTGTCTACGAGCTGGCTGACCGTCTGCTGGGCCTGCGCGGCGTTAAGCACGGCGAGCTCACGTGCGCCGCCACCAAGCAGAGCTTGGGGCTGTAACAGCACACATTTCAACGAAGGAGGGTCGCATGCGACATGCGCATATCCATGTAACGGGCATTGTGCAGGGTGTCGGCATGCGACCGTTTGTGTATCGCGAGGCCATGGCGCACGGCATTTGCGGCTGGGTGCTCAACGCGGGCGACGGCGTGCATATCGAGGCGCACGCTTCGGTCGAGGCGCTCGACGGCTTTGTCGCCGCGCTGTCGGAGCACGCGCCTGCCGCGACCCGCGTTGAGCATGTCGAGGTTATGGACCTAGCACCCGGCAACTGGGACGCCGCTAACGAGCAGGGTTTTCGCATTGTGGCGTCACAGGATCAAACTGCCCACACGACGCTCATCTCACCCGACATCGCCACGTGCGACGACTGCCTGCGCGAGCTGTTCGACCCCGCCGACCGACGCTTTCACTATCCCTTTATCAACTGCACCAACTGCGGACCGCGCTTTACCATCATTCGCTCGCTGCCCTATGACCGAGCGGCCACCTCGATGAATCGCTTTCCCATGTGCCCCACCTGCGCCGCAGAGTATGCCGATCCGCTCGATCGGCGATTTCACGCGCAGCCCGATGCCTGCTTTGATTGTGGACCGCATATTACGTGGCGTGAGGTCAATTGCGGTGTTGTGCCAACGGCGGTCGACGCGACACCAGCCGTCGGCTCCACGCGCGAGGCCAGCGATGCCATCATCGAACGCTGCGTCGAGCTGCTGGCTGGCGGCGGCATCGTCGCCATCAAGGGTCTGGGCGGATTCCACCTGGCCTGCGATGCCACCAACGAACAAGCGGTACGCGAGCTGCGCCGTCGCAAGCGTCGCAGCAATAAGCCGCTTGCCGTTATGGTGCGCGACCTTGCCGACGCCGAGCGCCTGTGTCACATCGATGGCGTTGAGCGTAATCTTCTTGCCGGCAGC
>CAJMOM010000210.1:0-2456 GCA_905215005.1 uncultured bacterium
GGTCGAGGCTGCCGATATGCGCCGGGCAGTGGAACGTGCGTTGAAACTTGCGATGGGCGAGGACGCAAAGCCGGTCGAGGACGGTGTGGCGGATTACATCGCGCAGGCGGTCGGCGGCGTAGGCGAGCACCTCGGGCGACGCGTCGTCGATATCGCATTCCAGCTTGACGATGGTCTCGGGCGCATCGGTCTCGCGGGACAGCGGAGATTTGCTATCGCATGGCATACGGTCCGGCTCCTTTCCGCACGGGCTCGTTTTGTTCACCCAAACGCTAACACATCGGACGTGGCACAGGCGTGACTTTCGTCCGTCGCCGCCCTCGCTCCTATCCAAACGTGTACGTCAGCCTCCAAACATGTCATTTTCTGCAGCTTTTGGAGGCTGATGTACATGTATTGGAGTAGAGCCGCACCGCGCACCCTTTCCAGTCGATTTCGGCCCCCGGTGCGCTCGTCGCATCGGGGGCCGCGCCGTTACAATGGAGCGGATTCGCTTGACGCAAAGGAGCCTCCATGCCTGCTTGCCCGCTGGTCGATTGCCATACCCACACCTCGTTCTCGGACGGACACGCCTCGTTTGAGAAAAACGTTCGCGCCGCCGCTGCGGCCGGCTGCCAGGTCATGGTCTCGACCGACCACCTCACCCTGCCTGCCAGCATGGATGCCAATTGCGAGGTTCAAGTTGTCGAGGGCGACTTGCCGGCACACCGTCTGGCTTTTGAGGATGCTCGCAAGCTTGCCGCGCAGATCGCGCCGGAGCTCAGCTTTATCTATGGCTTTGAATGCGATTGGTACGAGGGCTGCGAGCCTTTGGTTGAGCGCTGGTCCAAAGGCGCCGTGGTGCGCCTGGGTAGCGTGCATTGGATTGGTAACCCGGGCGATATTGCGGCAGGCGCCGCGGGTACGGCGGGAACGGAGGACGTCGCTCGTCCCGATACGCCCGATTCCCTTTGCGGTTGGATCGACGACGACACCAACCTGCATGTTTGGGAAAACTTAGGCGTGCGCGGCGTGTGGGAGCGCTACGTCGACGACTGGTGCCGCGCTTGCGAGAGCTCGCTCAACTTTGACGTGATGGCCCATCCCGACCTTGTCATGCGTTTTTCGAAGGAAGGCTTTGCGCCCGACTTTGACCCCGAGCCGCTCTGGGAGCAGATGGCCGAATGCGCCCACGATACGGGTCGCCGCGTTGAGGTCTCGACCGCCGCACCCCGCAAGGGCCTCGACGACTACTATCCCGCGACCGGGCTGTTGCGTTGCTTCGCCCACGCCGAGGTACCGATTACCTTTGGCTCGGACGCGCACCGCGCCTGCGACATCTGCTGGAACATCCGCGAGGCCCAGGCCCACGCCTACGACTGCGGTTATCGAACCTTCGACATCCCCCACCTCACCGGAGAATGGGAGTCCACGCCCCTCGCCTAACTAGTCGTTTAAGAACGTCCCCAATGACTAGTGGCGGCGGGCGTTGAGTTCGCCGGCCAGCTCGTCGAGGGTGATGCCGTAGCGCTCGAGCGTCACGAGCAGGTGGTAGACCAGGTCGCCGGCCTCGTAGCGAATGTGATCGTGGTCGTTATCCTTGCAGGCCATGATGACCTCGCTCGCTTCCTCGGCAAGCTTCTTGAGCAGCTCATCCTCGACATCGGTCAACAGGCGAGCGGTATAGCTTTCCTGCGGCGACGCGTCGCGACGGCCATGAATCACCTCGGCCAGCCCCGTCAGTGTCTCGCCGATATTTCCCGGCTGCACGTTAGCTGTTCTGACTCCCATGGTTATTTCCTCTCGTTACTGCAGCGTAAAGTAGGTACCGGTCTCATCGAACCGAGGCTTTGCGCCCTTTTTCTCAAAGAACTCGACGATGACGGCATGGGCTTCATCGAGCCTTTCCTTCTCGGCCTCGAGCCAAAGCGACTGCGCCCCGCAGGCATCAGTCAGGTGCACGCGGCATGGCACGCCCGCGCGGAGGAGCTCGGTGTTGCAGTCGGCGACCTCGAACGGCGTCACGACTTTCATCGCACTCCCCCTTCCACGCGCTTAAAGAAGCAGGTACGGTTGCCGGTATGGCAGGCCGGACCCGGCGAGTCGACCTTGACCAGCAGCGTATCGCTATCGCAGTCGGCCCAGAGCTCCTTGACCTCTTGCATGTTGCCGCTCGTCGCGCCCTTGTTCCAGAGCTCCTGGCGGCTGCGGCTCCAAAACCACGTGGTACCGGTCTTGAGCGTCAGCCCCACCGATTCCTCGTTCATCCAAGCAACCATAAGCACCTCGCCGGTGTCATACTGCTGAACCACGCAAGGAATCAGCCCGCGGGCGTCGTATTTAAGATCCGCTGGAGTAGTAATTTCTCTCATTTCAATTCCCCAATTTAAACATCGCAGGTCGGCGAGGGTTGTCCAGGTGCCCGAGATTCCGAGCGACAAGCCCGACGACGCGTACTTAAGTACGCGAGGAGGGTT
>CAJMOM010000211.1:0-2437 GCA_905215005.1 uncultured bacterium
GTCAGCCCAACGGCCTGTCCAACGCCGAGCGTCAGAAGCTCCGCCGCGAGGTGAGCTCGCTCGAGCGCAAGATGGAGACGCAGCGCGCTCGCGTTGAGGAGGCCGAGGCCGCGATGGCCCAGGTCGATCCCACCAACTACACGGCGCTCGGCGAGCAGCAGGCAAAGATCGACGAGGCTCACGCCGCCATGGACGAGCTGGAGATGGCGTGGCTTGAGGCGAGCGAAAAGCTCGAAGGCGAGGAGTAGACGAGGATGATCAAAGCCGCGTTTTTCGATATCGACGGTACGCTGCTGAGCTTTAAGACCCACCGGATTCCGGCGTCGGCGCAGCAGGTGCTCGACAGCTTTCGCGAGCAGGGGATTGCGTGCGTGATCGCCACGGGCCGTCCGACCTACCAGATGCCGGACTGGCTGTTCGACCTGGGCTGGGATGCGTACATTACGCTCTCGGGCCAGCACTGCTTTGATGCCGAGGGGGTTTACCGCAGCTGCCCGATCGATCCGGACGACGTCGCGGTGATCGTGGACCAGGTGGCACAGGGGCGCTACGATTCGCTGTGCATGCAGGGCGAGAACTCGTTTGTGAACCGCCTGTCCGAGCGCGTGGTGACGGCTGGCAGCAACGCGGGAATCGTCTACCACGAGGAGCCGTTTAAGCACGCCTTTGACGCGCCGGTCTATCAGTTCTGCGCCTTTGTGGACCCGGCCGACGAACATATCGTGACCGACGCCGTGTCGCATTCGCTCACCACGCGCTGGTGTGACCTGTTCTGCGACATTATTCCCGCTAACGGCGGCAAGGACCTGGGCGTGGCGGCGACGCTGGAGCGCCTGGGCATCGACGCGAGCGAGGCGATTGCCTTTGGCGACGGCGAGAACGACCTGTCGATGTTTGCCGCTGTGGGCACGAGCGTGGCCATGGGCAACGCGCAGGAGACCGTGAAGGCCGCGGCGACCTACGTAACGACCGCCGTGGACGACGACGGCATCTACAACGCCGCGAAGCGCTCGGGATTGATGTAACTGCGGGCCGGCACCCGGCGCCTGGGGACACTCCTTGCGGGGCGTCCCCATTTTGTTTTCGTCCCGCACGTTTTGTGAAACACGGCTAACTTTTAGACAAAGTAGTAAGACATGGGCAACTTTTGCGGTAAAGTTAGCCGTGGAAAGTATCCAAAGGCTAACTAGCAATCATCGCGAAAGGCGGCCCATGGCCCTACGTGAATCCGGAGAAGACTATCTCGAATCGATCTACGTTCTGTCGGAACGCCAGGGCATCGTGCGCTCGATCGACGTTGCGGAGTACCTCGGCGTAACCAAGGCGAGCGTTTCCAAGGCCATGGCGACGTTGGAGAACAACGGCTACGTCGAAATGGGCAAACGCGATGTGCATCTGACAGAGCGTGGTCTGGAGATCGCCCGTGAAATGTGGGAGCGCCATTGCTTTTTTGTGGGGCTGCTAGAGGATGCCGGCGTTGCGCCCGAGGTTGCCTCGCAAGAGGGCTGCCACATGGAGCACTGCCTGAGCGAGGAGAGCTTCGAGAAGCTAAGGTCGATGCTGGGACGGGAAGATGTAGCGGTTCCAACAACAGAAGCCTAACTGTCCCACAGTAGCGCGGAGTTCACGCAAAGCGCGAACCAGCGACTGGGACCAGCGGCCCTTTCGGCCAAGTCCATTTCAGCAAAGGAACCCTGCCAGCAAGCGATGCTCAAGAACCGCCTGCGATGTTACCGCAGGCCGGGACCGGGCTTGGTTTTGAAAACATTCAGCGCGAGGCCCGCCTTTCCGTTGCTCCGCAGGAGCAGGAAAGACGGGCCTCATGCGCGAGGACGTTTTCAAAACCAAGCCCGGCCCCGGCCGGACAGCACTACAGGTTCTTGACACCCATCGCGCGCATGGCGTTCAGGATGGCGATGATCGCCACGCCCACGTCGCCGAACACAGCAAGCCACATGTTGGCGATGCCCAGTGCCGCAAGCACCAGAATCAGCAACTTAATGCCCAGCGCAAAGATGATGTTCTGCCAAACAATCGACATGGTCTTGCGCGCCACACGGATCGCGCGGGAGATGTTGGACGGTTTGTCGTCCATGAGCACCACGTCGGCGGCCTCAATCGCGGCGTCGGAACCCATAGCGCCCATGGCAATGCCAACGTCTGCACGGGTGAGCACGGGCGCATCGTTGATGCCGTCGCCGACAAAGGCGAGCTTGCCCTTGCCGCTTTCGGCCGCGAGCAGCGCTTCAACACGTTCGACCTTGTCGCCCGGCAGGAGCTGCGCGTGGAACTCGTCGAGGCAGAGCTGCTTGGCCACCGCAGCAGCCACTTCCTCGCGGTCGCCCGTGAGCATGACGGTGCGCTTGACGCCGGCGGCGTGCAGGTCGCGGATCGTCTGTTCGGCATCGGCCTTAACGGTGTCTGCAATCACGATGTG
>CAJMOM010000212.1:0-2399 GCA_905215005.1 uncultured bacterium
GCAGCGCCTGTAGATGCGGGGCGTCGCCGCGCGGTGAAACGACGCACCAAGCGCGCCGTGATGGACCGCATGGGTTACGACGAAGTGGCGCGTATCAGCGCCTATATCGACCCGGCACTTGCCCGCTCGGAATTGCGTCCCGCGGTGGAGGCGGCGCTCAATGTTGAGGAGCCGACCGATCTCGCGACGCCCGAGCGCGAGACCATCATCGACGAGATTTTGGATGACGTGGTGGGCCTGGGGCCGTTGCAGCCGCTCATCGAGGACGACACCGTTACCGAGATCATGATCAACGGCTGCCGCTCGGCTTTCTTTGAACGCGGCGGCGTCTTGCACCCCATCGAGCATGCGTTTGAGGATGATGAGCAGATCCGTGTGCTTATCGACCGCATCATCTCGCCACTTGGCCGCCGTATCGACGAGCGCAGCCCCATCGTCAACGCCCGCCTCAAAACGGGCTATCGCGTCAACGCGGTGATTCCGCCTGTGGCGATTGACGGACCGATTCTCACCATCCGAAAGTTCTCGGACCGCATCTGCTCGCTGGACGAGCTTGTGGGGCTGGGGTCGCTGCCGCTTTGGTATGCGCAGCTGCTGTCGTGTGCGGTGTCGCTGCGACAGGACCTGGCGGTTGCGGGAGGCACGGGATCTGGCAAGACCACCCTGCTCAACGCGTTGTCATGCGAGATTTCCACTGGCGAGCGCATCGTGACGATCGAGGACTCTGCCGAGCTCAAGTTTGCGCATCATCCGCACGTGGTGCGCCTAGAGGCGCGCGAGGCTTCAATTGAGGGTGAGGGTGCGGTGACGATTCGCGACCTAGTAACTAATGCCCTGCGCATGCGCCCCGACCGCATCGTGGTGGGCGAGGTGCGCGGTGCCGAGTGCTGCGACATGTTGCAGGCCATGAACACGGGCCACGACGGGTCGCTCACCACACTTCATGCGGGCTCAGAACAGGAGACCGTGGTGCGTCTGACGTTGCTTGCACGTTATGGCATCGATCTGCCGAGCGAGCTCATCGAGGAGCAGATTGCCATGGCGCTCGACGGCATCGTGATGTCCGAGCGCCACGCCGATGGCAGGCGTTTTGTCTCCTCGTATTCGGGGGTGCGTCGCGCCACGTCGGGCGGCGTAGAGCTCGAGCGCTATGTGACTTTCGATGCCGCCGAGCGCACCTGGACGCTTGACCGCGAGCCGCCGTTTATCGCAGAAGGCCTGCGGTCGGGGACGCTCACACAAGAGGAGGTGGACGAATGGAGGTCGCTGTGCCCCTCGTCGTAGGGGGTTTGGCAGGGTTTTCTGTTGCGACGGCGTGCGGGGCGGAACCTCGTGTGCCGCAGGTGCCGCCGGCGGAGCTGGCGCGTCAGGCGCTCGAGACGGTGGCAGAGAAGCTGCCGCGTAAGCTGGTGGAAAACGATCTGCTGAAAAAGATTGCCCGTTCGTGGGCATCGCTGGCTCCGGCGCATCGCCTTGGCCTCGTGATTGAAGATGCTTCGGGGCGTTTGGCGTTTCTGCTGCTATCGAGCGGTGTCTGCTGCGTTTTACTAACGATGGTGTCGTTATCGCCCCTCGGATTTGCCTTGGGACTTGTTGCTCCGATTGCCGTTGGCGCCGCTCGGGATGGCTTTGAGAGCCGGCGCGAGCAACACGATGCAGAAGAGGCCATGCCCGAGGCGTTTACCGCACTTTCCATGTCGCTTGCCTCGGGACATTCGCTGGCCCAGGGCATGCGCTTTGTGGGCGCTCATGCGCAAGAGCCGGTACATACCGAGTTTTTGCGGGTAGCGGCGGCGATCGATTGCGGCATCTCGGCGACCGACGCGCTCGATGACTTGCTCGTGCGCATCGACGCCCCCGGTCTTTCGCTTGTGACCTTGGCGCTTAAGGTGTCACAGCGCACTGGCGCTCCGCTTGCCGACTTACTGTCCGAGGCGTCGAGCATGGTGGGGGAGCGCATTGAGCTCAAGCGCCGCCTGGATGTTAAGACGTCACAGGCGCGTATGTCGGCACACATGGTCGCGGCGATGCCGGCGGGCATGTGCGCGGTGTTGGCGCTGCTTTCGGCAGATTTTCGTCGCGGTCCTGCCGGTGCGGGCGCTGTGGTGCTGGGTCTAGCCCTCAACGTCGTTGCCCTGGTGGTTATCCGGCGCATTATGCGGGTGGAGCTATGAGCGCCCTGGTTGCAGTTGTGGCTTGCCTGTGTGCCCTGAGTGTATTTGTCGCGACGGGTTTGGATCGGGCGGATGCGCGCAAGATCGCAGGGGCCTGCAAGCGCGAGGCGGTGCTGGTCGCTGCCGCGGGTCGCTCGGTGGTCGATGCCCTGACCGCGCGAGTGAAGGGCGCGGTTGGAGCGGGCGGCCCGGCGCGAGTTTCGCTCGGCGAAGTGTCCGAGATGA
>CAJMOM010000213.1:0-2384 GCA_905215005.1 uncultured bacterium
GACAACTGCGCCCATATCGACGGCGTGGACTGCCTGTCGTGCGGCATGTGCGCCGTCGTCTGCCCGCATGGCGCCATCCACGACCGCACCGGCATCGCCGCCGGCGTGTAGAAGGGAATCACCATGGCACAGGAATTCACTTTTACCGTTAACGGCGTCGAGCGCACGACGACGGGGAATAAACCGCTGCTGCGCTACCTGCGCGACGACCTGCATATCCATTCCGCCAAGGACGGCTGCTCCGAAGGTGCTTGCGGTACCTGCACCATCCATGTGGACGGTGCGGCCGTCAAGGCGTGCGTGCTGACCACTGCTCTTGCTGCCGGTCGCAACATCGTGACCGTCGAGGGCCTGCCCGAGGACGTGCGCGAGGCCTTTGTGTACGCCTTTGGCGCCGTGGGCGCCGTGCAGTGCGGTTTTTGCATTCCCGGCATGGTCATGGCGGGCGCAGCGCTCATCGCCGAGGACCCCGAGCCCACCGAGGAGCAGATTAAGTACGCCATTCGCGGTAACGTCTGCCGCTGCACCGGCTACAAAAAGATTATCGAGGGCATCTCGCTGGCCGCTGCGGTGCTCCGCGGCGAAAAGCAGATCGATGAGGACCTGGAGCGCGGCGATGACTACGGCGTGGGCAAGCGCGCCTTCCGTATCGACGTGCGCAAGAAGGTGCTCGGCGAGGGCAAGTATCCCGACGACATCGACGAGCTCGATCAGCCGGGCCTGACCTATGCCAGCGCCGTGCGCTCCAAGTATCCGCGCGCCCGCGTGCTCTCCATCGACACCTCCAAGGCCGAGGCCCTGCCCGGTGTGGTGGGCATCCTGCGCGCCGAGGACGTGCCGGTCAACCAGGTCGGCCACCTTATCCAGGACTGGGACGTCATGATCGCCCAGGGCGATATCACCCGCTGCGTGGGTGACGCCATCGTGCTGGTGGTTGCCGAGGACGAGGCGACGCTCGAGAAGGCCAAGAAGCTCGTAAAGATTGACTACGAGCCGCTGGAGCCCGTGCGCAACATTGTCGAGGCCAAGGCTGCCGACGCCCCGCGCCTGCACGACAGCTTCTTTGCCTTTGGCAACACGGTGGAGCTCAAGGACAACGTGTGCCAGAGCCGTCACGTGACGCGCGGCGACGCCGCCAAGGCGCTGGCAGAAAGCGCGTTTACCGTGACGCAGCGCTTTACCACGCCCTTTACCGAGCATGCCTTCTTGGAGCCCGAGTGCGCCGTCGCCTTCCCGTACAAGAACGGCGTCAAGGTGCAGTCGACCGACCAGGGTGCCTACGACACGCGCAAAGAGTGTGCCCACATGTTTGGCTGGGACAACGAGCCCGAGCGCGTGGTCGTCGAGACCATGCTTGTGGGCGGCGGCTTTGGCGGCAAGGAGGACGTGTCCATCCAGCACCTGGCCGCGCTCGCCGCATATAAGTTCCAGCGTCCCGTGAAGTGCAAACTCACGCGCGCCGAGTCGCTCGCGTTCCATCCCAAGCGCCACGCCATGGACGGCACCTTTACGCTGGGCTGCGACGCCGAGGGCAACTTTACCGGTCTGGACTGCGAGATCAACTTTGACACCGGCGCCTACGCGTCGCTGTGCGGCCCGGTGCTCGAGCGTGCCTGCACGCATGCCGTCGGCCCCTACAAGTACCAGAACACCGACATTCGCGGCTTTGGCTACTACACCAACAACCCGCCCGCCGGCGCGTACCGCGGCTTTGGCGTTTGCCAGTCCGAGTTTGCGCTCGAGAGCCTGATCGACCTGCTGGCAGAGAAGGTCGGCCTGGATCCGTGGGAGATTCGTTACCGAAACGCTATCGAGCCGGGCGAGGTTTTGCCCAACGGCCAAATTGCCGATTGCTCCACGGCGCTGAAGGAGACGCTGCTCGAGGTCAAGGATGCCTACTATGCGCATCCCGGACACGCCGGCATTGCCTGCGCCATGAAGAACGCCGGCGTGGGCGTGGGCATCCCCGACTGGGGCCGCTGCAAGCTGATCGTGGAGGAGGACCGCAAGCTGCATATTTATTCCGGTGCCTCCTGCATCGGCCAGGGCCTGGGCACCGTGCTGGTGCAGGTGGTGGTCACCAATACGGGGCTGCACCGGGACAACATTGTTTATGAGCGCAGCAACACATGGATCGCCCCGGACTCCGGCGACACCTCCGGCTCCCGCCAGACGCTGGTCACCGGTGAGGCCACCCGGCGGGCCTGCGAAAAGCTGTCGGCGGCGCTGGCGGGCAAGACCCTCCATGATCTGGTGGGGCAGGAGTTCTACGGCGAGTATCTGGCCAAAACGGACCCCCTGGGGGCCGATGTGCCCAACCCCGTCAGCCATGTGGCCTACGGCTATGCCACGCAGATGTGTATCCTGGACCGGGAGACGGGCCG
>CAJMOM010000214.1:0-2384 GCA_905215005.1 uncultured bacterium
GTCTGCGGCCCAATGACGATGGCGTCTGCGGCAATGCGGTCGGCCACGGCGTGCCATTCGCGCGAGAGCTGCGGCACCACGCCCGCAAAGGCGATCGCGTCGACTGCGTCGAGCGAAAGGCCGTACATCTTAAAGAAACCCATCAGGCGCACATGGATCTCGTCGGCGGTATAAGAGCGGTCGGTGGGCATGCGCCACGACTGCACCAGCTCGTCTCCGTCAAACAGGCCCATGGCCGTCTGCGTATTTCCCATATCGATAGCGAGCAGCATGTCTACTCCCGGTGTTGGCATAAAAGGACGCGCACCATTGTATACGTGCCGTCGACGGCGCTCGGCTGCGATTCGTTTACGGTGATAGGGGCCGAGGGGTTTAAATATGAAGGAATTATGCTCTACGAGATTTTCCTTGCCGTTTACCGAACTCTCGCGTAATATTCTTTCTTGCGCACATGAGGTGCCCAGACATTGCGGGGTGGAGCAGTCTGGTAGCTCGCCGGGCTCATAACCCGGAGGTCGTAGGTTCAAATCCTGCCCCCGCGACCAAGAACTTGCAGCTCGTCGGCTTGGCCGGCGAGCTTTTTTGTTATTTCGGGACCGTGTTTTCGATCCAATTCTCGGCCTCTCAAACAAAATCTCGATCTGTAACATCTAGACCCGATTTGGGCGGCTAGGTGTTACAGATCGAGATATACCGGTGGGCTTGGTCGTGTTTGTCTAAATCTGTAACACGAGGGACGGTTTTTGCCGAGTAACCGTTACAGATTGGGATTTTCTAGCAGGCGGGTTTGGTTTGTCTCGATCTGTAACAGGTAGGGGTCAAAAGTGGGCCTAGCTGTTACAGATCTAGATTGTTGAGGATGGGCCGAGAGGAATGTCTCGATCTGTAACAGTAAGACCCGGTTTTGTCGCGTAACTGTTACAGATTGAGATAAACCGACGGGCCGCCCCGCCCATCCCCATCCACCTGCCGCTACCTGCTGTCCGCCGATTTCCGTTGCGCTGCTGTATTCCCATGCCATATCCTCTAGATAACTACGCGGCATCATCGCCGCCGCGCCTACAAGAGAGGAATGTCCATGACCACACCTGCATCCAAGCTGCTCCAGCCCATTACGGTTGGCCCCCTTGAGCTCAAGAACCGCATTATGTTTCCGCCGCTGACCACCGGCTACGAGGAGCGTGACGGTTCCATCGGCGAGCGCAGCCTGGCTTTTTACGAGCGCTTGGCCCGTGGCGGCGTGAGCTACATCGTCATCGGCGACGTCGCTCCCGTCATGACCGCAAGCCCCACGCCCAAGCTGGCAACCGACGCCCAGATCCCCACGTTTAAGGCGCTGGCCGACGCCGTCCACAAGCACGGCGCCAAGGTCGCGCTGCAGCTGTTCCACCCCGAGTACGATGTGCCCGGTGTCGGCCGCATGGTCATGGGATCCATGGCCGCCGCCAAGGCCGCGCAGGAGGCCAAGGCCGCCGGCGACGAGGAGACCTTTGCCGCCAAGATGGCCGAGTCCAACGAGATCCGCAACCAGGCCTACGCCAAGCTGCATCACGACATGCAGCACTTTGTGAACGAGGCGAGCGTAGAGCAGCTCACCCAGATCAAGGAGGCCATCGCTGCCTCGGCCGCTCGCGCACAGCAGGCCGGGATCGACGCTATCGAGGTCCACGGCGACCGCCTGGTGGGTTCGCTGTGCTCGGCCATCCTCAACCAGCGCACCGACGAGTACGGTGGTTCGTTCGAGAACCGCGTTCGCTACGCGCTGGAGGTCGTCGCCGCCATTAAGGAGGCCGCGCCGCAGCTGATGGTGGAGTACAAGCTCCCCGTGATCATGGAGAACCCCGACGGCACGCCGCGCGGCAAGGGTGGCCTGCAGCCCGACGAGGCCTGCGAGTTCGCCAAGCTGCTCGAGGGTACGGGCATCGATATGATTCAGGTCGCACAGGCCAACCACACCGGCAACATGGGCGACACCATTCCGCCCATGGGCGCCATGCCCTACAACTGGACGCTGCCCGTGGCCGAGCGCGTCAAGGCCCTGGTCTCCGTGCCGGTGGCAACCGTCGGCCGCGTTGTCTCGGTTGAGGCCGGCGAGAAGATTCTGGAAGACGGCGCCGCCGACATCATCGCCTACGGCCGCTCGCTCATGTGCGACCCCGACATTGCGCTGAAGGCCGCCACGGGTGAGCCCATCCGCGAGTGCCTCAACTGCAACAAGGGCTGCGTCGATGCGATTCAAAACCGCAAGTACATCTCGTGCGTGCTCAATGCCGAGAACGGCGACGAGGCGACCATCGCCATCAAGCCGGGCGAGGGCGACAAGAAGATCGCCGTGGTGGGCGGCGGTATTGCCGGCCTGGAGGCCGCGCGCGTGGCAGCCAAGC
>CAJMOM010000215.1:0-2377 GCA_905215005.1 uncultured bacterium
GTTCCGCACGAGCCGAAGGCCACTTAATGTGGCCTTCGTGCGAGCAGGACTGCCCGAGCAGGAAACCTTATGCCCCGCCCCTCCGGAGCCACACGGGAGGCACCGCTAAGTTATCCCCCGGCATTCAGAAAATCTAAGTGCCAAAAAATAAGATTTTTTGACTCTGTGTTGTATAACCCGCCATTCGTGGGTACCATTCAACGCGTACGCAAACAAAAAAGGGTTAATTCGCGTGGTATAACCGCGCGGCCCAAAAAGGAGGAGACAAGCATGTCGTCTTTGAAGCCGCTTGCAGATCGTGTTCTGGTCAAGCCCGACGAGGCCGAGCAGAAGACCGCTTCTGGTCTGTATATCGCCAGCAACGCTCAGGAGAAGCCGCAGCGCGGCACCATCGTTGCTGTGGGCGCCGGCAAGGTCAACGACAAGGGTGAGCGCATCCCCATGGACGTCAAGGTCGGTGACGTTGTCATCTACGGTAAGTTCGGTGGCAACGAGGTCAAGGTCGACGGCGAGAAGTATCTGCTGATGCGCGCCGACGACATCTACGCTGTCGTCGAGGCCTAGTCTCGTCAGAATCTCTGATTCGTCTTTGAACGCGCCCGCCGCATAGGACTCGGAAGCGGCGACGCGAGTCACATTTCTTTTGGAGGATTACCTACCATGGCAAAGAACATTACGTTCAACACCGATGCCCGCGCTAAGCTCGCCAAGGGCGTCAACACTCTGGCCGACGCCGTTACCGTCACCATGGGCCCCAAGGGTCGCTACGTTGCGCTGCAGCGCACGTTCGGTGCCCCGACCATCACCAACGACGGCGTTTCCGTCGCCAAGGAGATCGAGCTCGAGGACAACATCGAGAACATGGGCGCCCAGCTGGTGAAGGAGGTCGCCACCAAGACCAACGACACCGTGGGTGACGGCACCACCACCGCAACCCTGCTCGCCCAGGCCATCGTCAACGACGGCCTGCGCAACGTCGCCGCTGGCGCCAACCCGCTGGCCATCCGTCGCGGCATCGACAAGGCCGTTAACGCCGCCGTCGCCGAGATGAAGAAGCAGGCCAAGCCGGTCGAGACCAAGGAGCAGATCGCTTCCGTCGGTACCATCTCTGCCGGTGACCCCGAGGTCGGCGAGAAGATCGCCGAGGCCATGGAGGTCGTGGGCAAGGACGGCGTCATCACCGTCGAGGATTCCCAGACGTTCGACATCACCATCGACACCGTCGAGGGCATGCAGTTCGACAAGGGCTATGTCTCCGCTTACTTCGTCACGGACAACGACCGCATGGAGGCCGTGATGAAGGATCCGTACATCCTCATCACCGACCAGAAGATCTCCAGTGTTCAGGACATCATGCCTGTTCTCGAGGCTGTCCAGCGCGCTGGCCGCGGCCTGCTCATCATCGCTGAGGACATCGACGGCGAGGCTCTGCCGACCCTGGTCCTCAACAAGATCCGTGGCGCCCTCAACGTCTGCGCCGTCAAGGCCCCGGGCTACGGCGATCGCCGCAAGCGCATCCTCGAGGACATCGCCGTCCTCACCGGTGGCCAGGCTGCCCTGGACGAGCTGGGCGTGAAGGTCGCTGACATCACCGCCGATATGCTCGGTACCGCTAAGTCCGTCACTATCTCCAAGGACAACACCGTCATCGTCGGCGGCGCTGGCTCCAAGGAGGCCATCGACGCCCGTATCGCTCAGATCAAGGGCGAGATGGAGAACACCACCTCTGACTTCGACCGCGAGAAGCTCCAGGAGCGCCTTGCCAAGCTCTCCGGTGGCGTTGCCGTCATCAAGGTCGGCGCTGCTACCGAGTCCGAGCTCAAGGAGATCAAGCATCGCGTCGAGGACGCCCTGCAGGCTACCCGCGCTGCTGTCGAGGAGGGCATTGTCGCTGGCGGCGGCGTCGCCTTCATGGACGCTGCTCCTGCGCTCGACGCCGTTGAGCTCGACGATCCCGAGGAGAAGATCGGTGTCGACATCGTCAAGAAGGCTCTGACTGCTCCGGTTGCTACCATCGCCAAGAACGCTGGCTTTGAGGGCGCTGTCGTGGTCGACAAGGTTGCCGAGCTGCCCGCCGGCCAGGGTCTCAACTCTGCCAACGGCGAGTGGGGCGACATGATCGAGATGGGCGTCCTCGACCCCGTCAAGGTCAGCCGCGTCACCCTGCAGAACGCTGCTTCTGTCGCCAGCCTGATTCTCATTACCGAGGCTACCGTCTCCGATGTGCCCAAGAACACTCAGCTTGAGGACGCTATCGCTGCTGCTACCGCTGGTCAGCAGGGCGGCGGTATGTACTAAGGCCGACAAGGTCTAGAACTCCCACCGGGGATCCGGGGGCGGGGCGGGGGCTTCTCTCCGGAACGTCCTCGGACATGCA
>CAJMOM010000216.1:0-2374 GCA_905215005.1 uncultured bacterium
AAATCCAAGGGTTATACCCTAAGAGCAAACCACCCCTTTTAGGGGTGGTTTTGATGCCAATTTGTTCGTTCTGACCGTCGCTCGCTGCTGCTGCCATGACATCGGCGGTTTCGTGATTGTCAATAGATTGGTGCAGACCAACCTGACCCCATTGCACCAAATCCGCTGGGGCGGGCCTGACGGTGACGCACGGAGTCGTGGTGTGATTTGCGTCGGTGTCCGCGCGGCTCGGTATACTGGTACGGCTCAAACTATGGCGCCGCCCGCAGGCGCGCCGTCCGTCAGATGAGGAGTCGCCCATGACCCAGCCCTTGCCCTGGGAAAAGAATGCCGCGGTACCCGTGCCGCCCGCGCCGGAACCCGTGCCGCTCGATGCATACACCGCCCCTGCAGCGCCGGAGCCCGAACTCGTCCCGCTCGACATCTACGACGCTCCCGCGCCGGCACCCAAGCCCGCCAAACCGCTCGTCGATATCGATAGTCTGAACCCTGCCCAGCGCGAGGCGGTTCTGACCACCGAGGGTCCGTTGCTGGTCCTTGCCGGCGCCGGCTCGGGCAAGACCCGCGTCTTGACCTTCCGCATCGCACATATGCTTGGCGACCTGGGTGTTAAGCCTTGGCAGGTTCTTGCCATTACGTTTACCAATAAGGCCGCGGCCGAGATGCGCGAGCGTCTGGCAGCGCTCATCCCCAGCGGCACCCGCGGCATGTGGGTGTGCACCTTCCATGCCATGTGCGTGCGCATGCTGCGCGAGGACGCCGACCTGCTGGGTTACACCGGCCAGTTCACCATCTACGATGACGATGACTCAAGGCGCATGGTGCGTGACATTATGCAGGCGCTCGGTATCGAGCAAAAGCAGTTCCCCATCAACATGATCCGCAGCAAGATCAGCTCGGCCAAAAACGCCATGATCGGCCCCGAGGACATGCTCAAGAGTGCCGATAGCCCCAACGACAAAAAGGCCGCGCAGGTCTACCTGGAGCTGGAGCGCCGCCTGCGCGCCGCCAATGCGATGGACTTCGACGACCTGCTCGTGCGCGCGCTCGAGCTGCTGCGTACCCGCCCCGAGGTGCTCGACAAGTACCAGGAGCGCTTCCGCTACATTAGCGTCGACGAATATCAGGACACCAACCACGTCCAGTACGAGATCGCCAACCTGCTGGCCGCCAAGTACCAAAACCTCATGGTCGTAGGCGACGATGACCAGTCCATTTATAGCTGGCGCGGCGCCGACATCACCAACATCCTGGACTTTGAGCAGGACTTTAAAAACTGCAAGACCGTCAAGCTGGAGCAGAACTATCGTTCCACGGGTCACATCCTGAGCGCCGCCAACGCCGTGGTGCGCCACAACTCGCAGCGCAAGGACAAGCGCCTGTTTACGGCCGAGGGCGATGGCGAGAAGATCCAGGCCTTCCAGGCGAGCGACGAGCGCGACGAGGGCCGCTGGATTGCCGGTGAGATCGAGAAGCTGCACTCCAAGGGTACGAGCTACGACGACATCGCTGTGTTTTATCGCACCAATGCCCAGTCGCGTATCCTCGAAGATATGTTCCTGCGCGCGGGCGTGCCCTACAAGATTGTGGGCGGCACGCGATTCTTCGACCGTGCCGAGATCCGCGACGTCATGGCCTACCTCAAGATGATCGTGAACCCGGCCGACGAGATGAGCGTCAAGCGCGTCATCAACACGCCGCGCCGCGGCATCGGCTCCACTTCGATTCAAAAGATTGAGCAGCTGGCACGCGACAACCGCTGTTCGTTCTTCCAGGCTTGCGAGATCGCGTGTGCCGAAACCGGCATGTTTAGCGCCAAGGTGCGCAATGGCCTGTCGAGCTTTGTGTCGCTGGTGCGCGAGGGCCGCCGCATGGACGGCGAGCTCAAGGACGTCGTCGAGATGATTGTCGATAAGACGGGCCTGCTGCAGGCTTTCCGCGCCGAGGGCACCATGGAGTCCGAGAGCCGCGCCGAGAACATCCAGGAATTCCTGGGCGTCGCCGCCGAATTTGAGGAGACGCACGAGGATATCGAGGGTACGCTTGAGAGCTTGGAAGAGCTGCGCGCTGCTGGTGTTGCCGATGTGCCCGCCGACGATCTCGCTGGACGAGCAGCCCACCACAAAGACATCGCCCTTTTTCAGCTTTGCCTGGGCCAGCAGCTCCGTCACAGCCTGCCGTGCTTCGGTCTCGATTTGCTTTTTGAACTCTTCCGTCATAAAAAACACCTCGTTTTATACTCTTGCAGACAGCAGGCTGGCAGAGCCTGCCGCGCCGAAATACACTTTGCTGCCCGCCGGGCAGACTGCGGTGCAGCCGTCCATCTCCCGGCCCGTGAAGGTCCGCTCCCAGCTGCCGTCCGCCGTATCCACCG
>CAJMOM010000217.1:0-2356 GCA_905215005.1 uncultured bacterium
AGCTGCGGCCTGCGCGTGCGCGGCGCCCAAGTCGACCTCGAGCGACAGACCCGCCTGGCGCAGACGCTCCAGCACGGCAAGGTTTTCGGGCACGGCCAGGAACTGCTTGACGCTCGCCGCAATCTTGGGACCGATGCCCTCGCACTCGGCGATGTCCTCTTCGCTCGCCAAGATGAGCTTGTCAATCGACAGGAATCGCTCGGCGATGACCTCGCCCACGCTCTTGCCCACGTGACGGATGCCCAAGGCAAACAGCACACGACCGAGCGGCTGGCTCTTGGACTTGTTGAGCTCGGCGATGATTTTCTCGGCCGTCTTGAGGCCTACCGGGATGGGATCGCCCTTCTTAACGCCCTTTTTGCTGTTGGAGCTGGCGTACACGCGGCCCGTGTCCAGTCCGGCGATGTCGTCGACCGTGAGCTGGTAGAAGTCCGCGACGTCGTGAATCAGCCCGGCGGCGATCATCTTGTCGACGATCTCGTCGCCCAGGCCGTCGACGTCCATGCAACCGCGGCTCACCCAGTGGAGCAGGCGCTCCTTGAGCTGCGCGGGGCAGTCGATGGAGACGCAACGGTAAGCAACCTCGCCATCCTCGTGGACCACGGGGCTGCCACACACGGGGCAGACCTCGGGCATGTGCCAGTCGACCGAATCGACCGGGCGTTTGTCGAGCACCGGGCCCACGACCTCGGGGATTACGTCGCCCGCCTTGTGCACGATGATAGTGTCGCCCTCGCGCACGTTTTTGCGACGGATCTCGTCGATGTTGTGCAGCGTGGCGCGCGCGATGGTGGAGCCGGCAACCGTCACCGGGTCGAACTCGGCGACCGGCGTGAGCACACCGGTGCGGCCCACCTGGATGCGAATTTCGCGCAGGACGGTCTGCTTTTCCTCGGGCGGGAACTTAAAGGCAATGGCCCAGCGCGGCGCGCGGGCGGTAAAGCCCAGGTCGAGCTGCTGTTGAAAGCTGTCGACCTTTACGACCACGCCGTCGATGTCGTAATCCAGGTCGCCGCGGTGCTCGAGCGCCTGGGCACAGAACTCGTGGACCTCGGCCGGCGTGGCGCAACGAGCCACGTTGGGGTTGACGCTAAAGCCGGCACTGCGCAGCCAATCGAGGAACTCGCGCTGGCTGTGGACGTGCAGCGGGTCGGTATCGGCGATGGCATAGATAAAGGTGGCCAGGTCGCGGCGCGCCGTGACCTTGGGATCCTTTTGGCGCAGGCTGCCGGCGGCGGCGTTGCGCGGGTTGGCGAAGGGGTCGCGGCCCTCGGCATCGGCCTCTTCATTCAGACGAACAAAGCTGCCCTTGGGCATATAGACCTCGCCGCGTACCTCAATGGTGCGCTCGCGGTCGGCGCCCATGTGGGCGAGCGCCGGCTCGGACAGGTGCATGGGCACATCCTTGATAGTACGGACGTTGAGCGACACATCCTCGCCCGTTGTGCCGTCACCGCGCGTGGCGGCGCGCACAAAGGTGCCGTTCTGGTAGGTAAGCGCCACGCCCAGGCCGTCGATCTTGAGCTCGCAGGTATAGGTGACGCTGCCGGCACCGAGCGCGTCCTCGGTGCGCTGGAGCCATGCGTCGAGCTCGTCCAGATCCATGGCATCGTCCATGGAATACATGCGTGCCATGTGCGTGACCGGCGTAAACTGCTCGCTCACATAGCCGCCCACGCGCTGGGTATAGCTATCGGGCGTTACCAGATCGGGGTAGGTCGCCTCGATCTGCTGGAGCTCAACGAGCATTTTGTCAAAGGCGGCGTCCGTGATCTCAGGCGCATCGAGCATGTAGTAGCGATAGGCGTGGTAATCGAGCTCGTGGCGCAGCTCGGCTGCACGCGCTGCCGCCTGGGCACGGGCATCGGTCGGTGCGGTGGCATCCGCGCTTGCGGGCGTTTCGGTATCGATGTCCACGCCGTCACCAAACAGGCTCGATTGCTCCATAGCGGCACTCCTTCGCTCGATTTCAAACGGATACTAGAGTACCACCGGTCGCAATGGGGCCGAATATCCCTTTCGAACCGCACCGAATCGGCAGCGGCCAGACCGGGGCGGACAGTTAGTTCAGATACGTATAAATCCTAGAGCTGAATCAGGCACGAACACCCCTGTTTCAACAAATTTGGGCTCCTCGAGACCATGTAAACGTCCCACTCTCCCTTCCAAACACGCATTCGATCCCCATCCCAATCAAAAATTGCTCAAAACGCATCCCAAGCTGCCCCAGATTTATACGCATCTGAATTAACTGTCCAGGCCATTCCGAACCAAGCCTCTTGCCAGCCACAAGTGATCCGTTTTCCTCCGTCCCCAAGGGATCAGTACGAAAAGAGGGGGCTGTCCCGCGTTGGCG
>CAJMOM010000218.1:0-2341 GCA_905215005.1 uncultured bacterium
AAAGCCGCCGCCGCTGCCGCCGCTCGAGCTGTCGGAGCTCGACGCCAGTTCACGGATGCTCTCGTGATACACGTCATCGAACGAATCGAGCGGAGACTCGTTGCCGTAGTGATGGTAATACCACCAGTAGCAGGGGTAGTTGTCGTAGAAATCGTCGCTGTTGCGCAGGTCCGCAGGCACGGCCTCGGCCAGCTGTCGCAGCACTTCTTTCGAAACGCCCAGGGCAACGCCCATCACCAGCAGCTTGTTCCACAGCACCAGATCGCCGGGGACGGCCTCCTTCAGGCGCGTAAAGTCCTCGAGCCAATGCTTAAGTGCCTTGCAGCGAGCCGCCACCTCGGCGCCCTCCGGCGTAAAGCGGCGGAACGTAAGGCCCACGCCGATACCCACCAGCACAATCGGCACCGAGATAACCGCGGCGGTAATGTTCGCCTGTGCGCCATCGGTAAAGAAGATGGATCCCACGGGAACAAAGGCAATCAGGATACCAAGAACCAGGCAAAACACCATTGCAACAATGCCGTCTGAGGCAACGTACTCGCTATCGGCCAGCTTGCCCTTAACGGTGTTCTGATAGTCCTCGAGCTTGTCGCCCACGGATGTAGTGTGCTGCTTGACGTAGTGCTGCAGCTCGTCGAACGTGCGCGAGCGATCGCCGTTCTCGTCAGGCTTAGCACCGGCAAAGAAGACCTTGAGCACCATGTGGTCAATGCCCTTGGCCGACTTCCAGCCCGCATCACTCACCGTCACGCGATACGTCTGCTCTTCTTTTTCACGCCCCAACAGACCCTTCTTGGCCTTGGTCACGGTCGCCTGCTCCAGCTTGATCACACGGTCGTCAGTGAGCTTCATGAGCGTGGCGATATATGCCTGATCGGGCACCTCGTTCCAGCTCATGAGGGCCGAAAGCACGGCGGGATGGTCGGCCGAGGGCACATCGCGGAAATATTCGTCCTGGAAAAGCGGCTTGGGCTTGCGCTTGCGCAGCTTGAGCATAACGATTGTGCCGGTAAAGGCCACCGCCGCAACAACACTTAGCACGGCAAGTGCATTGGCAATCATGCGAGCGTGAGCGCGGCGGGCGTTAGCTTCGTCGGCCCATTCCTTCTCTTCGCTCAGGATCGTTGACATGCGCTCTTCGCCCGAGGCGGCAAGCTGCGGCACCCAGTCGCTGGGGAAGGCGATGCGTGCCTCGGCGAATTCGCCCTGATGCACGCAGGGAATGGTATAGGTGACCATGGACTCGTCCTCATCGAGCGACACGTCGCCCGTCAGCGGACCGTGGCCCCATGCGCGGAAGTTATCGCCTTTGACGGCCGCCGTCCCGGCAGCGGCATTTGCAAAGCGCACTTCCATCTCGACATCGTCGGAATCCGCAGACCAGCCGTCGCCCACGAACTTCCAGTAGAGCTCGGCGGTATCGGCCCAGTTCATAACCGCACCGGTCATGGTGTAGCTCACGTAATAGATCGTGCTGTCGCCGCTCTCGTGGGGGCTGAACACCTTAATCCTTACGCCGTCGCCGGCCTGCTCGACCGTGTAGACGTCAGAATCGCCCTTGTTCGCGCTATCGACTTTGTTAAACGCGGTGTCCTCTTCCTCGACACTCAGCACGTCAACGCCCGCCGTGCCGCCCTGCTGGTTGGAGCCCGTATTAATCTCCCAAAACACGCCGTTGATGTCGTCATCGAAATCAAACTGGCGTCCCTCGACAACGGTCAGCGAGCCGTCGGCCTCGACCGTGGCGCCGATGTAAGTTTGGGTCATGGAATACCCGTCGGCACGTGCAACGGCGGGCAACAGCAACAGCGCGCACGCGACGAGCGCGCAAATGGAAGCAAATCGCGCAAACGGGCAGCGCTGCCGGCAGGTCTTGGCAACGGGGGCGTTCATAGGCACATCCTTTGTCTGTGATACCAATAGCGTCATTGTCCCACGTTTGCGGGTTCATGTGACGAACATCTAGGTCAGCGGAGTATCAAACGGGACGAAAGTCACGCCCGCGGCCGGCACCTGGGGACGTTCCTTATCTGCCGGTAATCTGGGACACTCCTTGGCATAGCCCGCTCCGGCAATAGATACCACTTCATAGCTCCGTCACAGGTGTAGCGGCTTTGTGTGGGCGCGGCGTGAGCCGATTAAGCCGGCGAGCGAGGGGCATAAAGCAGTTGAGCGAAAACGGTTTGCCCCTTTGCCGTTCGCTTGAGGATCATGTCCCCCTTTTCCGCGGAAACCCCGGCAGTTGCGAAGAGCTGCCGGGGTTTCTGTCGTTTGAGGGGTTGGGCTGGCGGGTGGCGATCGAGCTGTCGAGCCGGTGGTCCGGCACGCGCAACGCGCGGCC
>CAJMOM010000219.1:0-2333 GCA_905215005.1 uncultured bacterium
ACAGCGGCATCATCTGGTCGAGCCAGCGTTCGCCCAAAAGAAAGCTCACCGGCTCATATCCGGCGCGAACCGCGCGCTCGATAACCTTGGCGCTCTCGGCGATAAAGATGCCCTTTTGCGGCTCCAGCACGCAGCGAAGCTCGCGCTCGGTCAGTCGCACGTAGGCATCGAGCCGCTCGCCCTCGAGAGAATCAATTCGCAGCACCTCAACGGCATCAGTCATAGCAGCCAGCCCGCACCCTTCTTTACAGCACATCTATACCAAACGAGGCGACGCTAAGCGCCGCCCCATGCATTCAAACAACCCGATGATACCGTTCACGCCAGACGATTTACGCCTCGACGCGACGATACGTCACGAACTCATAATCGAGATCCTCGTCACCCTCGCCCGCGGCAATCGTGGCAACACCGCAACGCCGCGCAATCTCCCACTCGGGATCAGCATCCAAATCGGGAAAGTACGTATCCACGTCATGCACGCAATGGTTATGCGTAACCTCGGCCTCCACGCAAAACGGCAAAAACTGTAGATATACCTCGCCGCCGCCAATCACCCACGCAACGGGCTCATCGGCCACGGCGGCCAAGGCCTCGTCAACGCTATGCACCACGTCAACACCCTCGGGCGCAAAGCTCTCGTCGCGCGTGAGCACAATGTTGCGGCGATTCTTGAGCGGACGCCCGCCGGGAAAACTCAGCAGCGTCTTGCGCCCCATAATGACCGGGCAACCTTTGGTGCACGCCACAAAATGGCGCATGTCGGCACGGTTGGACACGACCATGTCACCCTCGCATCCAATACCCCAGTCATCGCACACGGCGACAATGGCAGAAAGCTTACACGTCATGCGCGTCACCTACACCGCAATGGGGATGTTCTTGACCTGCGGGCCGTGCTCATAGCCCTCGACGATCAGATCATCGGTCGTAAACGCGTAGAAATCATGCACATCGGGGTTGAGCGTTACCTTGGGCGCAGCAAACTGCGGACGCTCGATAAGCTCGCGGACGATATCGACATGACGGTCGTAAATGTGGGCATCGGCAATCACGTGCAGCAGCTCGCCAGCGATCATATCGACCGACTGCGCAACCATCATCAGCAAAATGGCGTACTGGCACACATTCCAGTTGTTCGCGGCCAAAATGTCCTGGCTGCGCTGGTTGAGAATCATGTTGAGTGTGGGCTTGTCGTCCTGCGGGCGCTGCGTCACGTTATACGTCACGCTGTACGCGCACGGATACAGGTGCATCTCGGACAAGTCGCTGAACACGTACGTGTTGGTCATAATGCGGCGGCTGTACGGCGTGTTCATAAGGTCGTACAGCACGCGGTCCATCTGGTCGAAATCGCCCTCGGCATAATGGCTCTTCTGGCCAATCTGATACCCATAGGCCTTGCCGATAGAACCGGTCTCGTCGGCCCACTCGTCCCAAATATGGCTGTTGAGGTCATGGACGTTATTTGACTTCTTTTGATAGATCCACAGGATCTCGTCCATGGCAGACTTAAGCGCCGTGCGACGCAGGGTGAGCGCGGGGAACTCCTCACGCAGGTCGTAGCGTGCCGTAACGCCAAAGTTTTTAATGGTATAGGCAGGGGTGCCGTCCTCCCACACCGGGCGGACCTTTTGGCCCTCGGTGGTGGTGCCATGGTCCAAGATATCGCGGCACATGGTTACAAACTGCTGATCAGCTTTGCTCATTGACCCTCCTGTCAGTCGCCTACAAGCGAGATTCATTGTAGCCCAGGCGCACGCGGCCCCACAGCCCAAACATAAGCCCTCATTTTCTGACATATGCCAGAAATTCCTTGCGTAAATCCGCACGTTCGCTATTCTATTGTTGACATATGTCAGATTTGGAGTGTGCATGGCAGGAAGACGCGAAAAACTGCGCCGCGTCGGGATCATCCCCGAATACTGCGGCTTTACCCCCGATGGCCTGGCCAGCGGAGACGCCATCGACATGACCGTCGACGAACTTGAGGTGCTGCGCCTGTGCGACCTGGAAGGTCTCAACCAAGAGGCGGTCGCCCAGCAGATGGGCATCGCCCGTGCAACGGTGGCGGCCATTTGCAGCCGCGCGCATCGCAAGGTGGCCGATGCGCTGGTCAACGGACGAGCGCTCGTCATCGAGGACGGCAATATCGCGTACTCCCCCATCGCCTCGACGACGGCCGCATGGCCAGCAAAGGAGGTCGGCACCATGAGGGTGGCAACGACGTACGACAACGGCAACATCTTTATGCACTTTGGCCGCAGCGAGCAGTTCAAGATCTACGACATCCAGGATGGCAAGGTGCTCAACGAGCAGGTCGTAGGCACCGG
>CAJMOM010000220.1:0-2272 GCA_905215005.1 uncultured bacterium
AAGCGAGCTCAGCCGCGGCGGCGTGCCCGACATCGAGCGCCGTCTGGGCAGCATCTCGGCGCTGGCAAGCGACCTGGACTGCGGTACCCTGACGCTCATCGACATTGTCAACGAGCTCAAGAAGCCCGGTCGCGACCCGCGCGACGACGCGCCCGAGGTGGTCTTTAGCCGCTCAGCACTTTCCATCGATGACCTGGAGCCCGGCATGGAACTCAAGGGCACGGTGCGCAACGTCGTCGACTTTGGCGCGTTCGTCGACGTGGGCGTGCACCAGGACGGCCTCGTGCATATCTCAAAGCTGGCCAACCGCTTTGTCAAGCACCCCAGCGACGTCGTGCGCGTCGGTGACACGGTCAAGGTGTGGGTCGAAAAGGTCGATCGCGACCGCAAGAAGATCTCGCTCACCATGGTACAGGGCAAGTAACAGCAAAGGACGAACCACCGCTGTCCATCGTCGAACTTGCAAGTTTTTCTCACCCAATGGGAAAACTTGCAGATACCGCAACAAAAATGGTGCCGCCCCATCAAAGAGGCAGCACCAGCTAAGTCTTATTCAGCTCAGAACCTACTGGCAAGCTCGTGCCGGCAGCCCCGGCCTTTCCTTTGCCTAGCGCGACCCTCGCGAAGCGCGTGAGCGATAGGGAAAGGAAAGGCCGGGGCGAACAACCCTCGGCGCAGCCAGTGTTCGCGTTACGGCAGGATATGGAAACCGAGCGCCGCGATATCCTTGGCAAAGCCGCGGACGGTGTCGAGCGAGACCTCGTACGGGTCGCGACCAATGTTCTTGCGCTTGGCCAGGATGCTGTTGGGCACCGTGATGATCTGGCAACCGCAGGCCTCGGCCTGGTAAATATTGATGAGCTCGCGCGTGGACGCCCACAGGACCTCACAGTTGGGCTTGGCGGCGGCCTTCTTAACCGACTCCGTCATAAACGGAATGGGGTCGACGCCGGTGTCGGCGATGCGGCCGGCAAAGAGCGAGATGATGGACGGCGTCTCGGCGTCAACGGCCTCGACCATCTCATCGACCTGCGTAGGCGTAAAGATGGTGGTGACGTTGACCTTGATGCCGTCGGCGGAAAGCTTGCGGACCAGCTCGGCGGTGGACTCGCCCTTGGTGGTCACGCACGGAATCTTGACGTAGACGTTCTCGGCCCAGGTAGCGATCTCGCGGGCCTCGACCTCCATGGTCTCGACGTCGTCGGCAAAAACCTCAAACGAGACGGACACATCGGTGATGTGGGCCAGGACCTCCTTGGCAAACGCGCGGTAGTCCGTCACGCCGCCCTTCTTCATAAGGGACGGGTTGGTCGTGAAACCCTGAACGTTGCCGTTCTCGTACATGTCGAACATGCCCTCGAGGTTTGCACCGTCAGCGAACACCTTGATTGCCATCTGCCTGATTCCTTTCGCTTGCACATGGGCGTTAAACTGCTAAACACTTTACCTACGTTTATCAAGGCGTGAGCTGCGGTTTTTTATCTTCTCGGCGAACGGTATAAACACCTCAGTGTTTGGATTGATAAATCGATTGAGCATGTAAAAGCAGAGAGTCACAGTTTGAGCAAACGTCAGAACGCAGGATTCATTAGATGAGGCCGAAATGCTGCATCGCTGTGACGGTGCCATCGTGTGCGACATCGTCGGTCACGTAGTCGGCGAGCGCCTTGACCTCGGGCATGGCGTTGCCCATGGCCACGGCCGTCTCGACAGCGGCGAGCATACCCAGATCGTTGCCGGAATCGCCAAAGCCAAAGGTGCGCGCATTTCCCTCGCGGCCCAGATACGCCAGCGCTCGCGCCACGCCCACGCCCTTGTCGATGCCCTTAGGGCTCAGCTCGCGATTCTGACCACCGGTGTTGCACAGCTCAAACTCGCGATCGATAAAGCCATCATCGTTGGCTACGCGAGCCAGGTCGCTCGCGACGATGCCTACCTTGCCCACGCGCAGACGGCCGTCGACGCGCATTTCCTCGGTGCTGTGCACCACAGAAGTGCCGATCAGAGACGACTGCTCAACACCCGCGGGTTCCAGGGCAAAAGTAGCCACGTTGGTCTCGAAAAAGGCTTCAATCCCTGCCGCGGCCATACGGCGTGCAAGCTCCTCAACAATGTCTTCGTCAAAGCAGTCCTCATACACCACGCGGCCCTCGACCTCGAGCGTGGCGCCCGCCATGGCAACGACGCCCGCGGGGTCGAGCGCACGCAAGCTATCGGCGATGAGCCACAGGGGGCGACCCGTGCAGATAAACGCCTTGTGTCCCGCGTCGCG
>CAJMOM010000221.1:0-2243 GCA_905215005.1 uncultured bacterium
CATCGCCGACGGCTTGCTCGAGAACCCGCGCCCTCAGGCGGCCTTTGCCATGCATGTCAACAGCCAGTCGCCGCTTGGCCTGGTGCTCTACGGCAGCCCGGCGCTTTCGGGCGTGTACGGTTTCCGCATCACGCTCCAGGGCAAGGGCGGCCATGGCTCGAGCCCCGAGATCTGCATCGACCCCATCACAGCGGGCGTCCATGTGCACCTGGCGCTCCAGGAGCTTATCTCCCGCGAGGTGCCGGCGGCCAAGGAAGTCGCACTTACCGTTGGTAAGTTCGCCGGCGGCTTGGCGGCCAACGTCATCCCCGACACCTGCGTGCTCGAGGGAACGCTGCGCGGCTTTGATGTTGAGCTCATGGCTTACCTAAAGACCCGCATCGCCGAGGTCGTCAATGGCGTTGCTGCAACATATCGTACGCCGGCGACCATCGAGGCGCTCTCGGATGTTCCGCCGCTTGTACTCGACAGCGATATGACTCAGGCGTCGCTTGGCTACGTGGGCGCAGTGCTGCCCAAGGCGGCTTTCTTGCCGCTTTTCCATGCCATGGCGAGTGAGGACTTCGCGCTTATCTCGAGCGAGATTCCGAGTGCGTACTTTACCGTGGGCGCGGCCGTAACCGACACGGACGAACACTTTGCCCAGCACCATCCCAAGGCACGTTTTAACGATGCCGAGCTTCCCCTCGGTGCCGCGGCCTATGCCGCCGTCGCTTTGGGCTACATCGCCGACCACCGGTAGCACCCAAGATTGCCTTTCAAGCCTGCGGGCATGGCCGTAAGGCCTATGCCCTTGTCTTTCAAGGCAATCTTGGGCACTACCGGCGCCCGGCGCCGGCTATTCGTTTGTTAAATAAGGAGCGGTATGTCCCAGCAACGTAAATTCTTCCCCGGCTGGCTCGTGGTGACCTCCGGCTTCGTGATCATGGCCACGTGCTACACGATTTTCGTCAACTGCATGAGCCTGTTCCAGCCGCTGATCGTCAGCGACCTGGGCATTTCCCTTGCGCAGTACAACATCTCCAACGCTATCTCCACCGTGGTGAGCGTCGTGGGTTCGCTCGTTATCGGCCATGTTGCCGATAAGGTGAGTGGCCGCGTATTGGGCTCGCTCACCGTTATCGCCACCTCGGCGGTGCTCGCGGGCATGAGCTTTGTCGGTGAGCTTTGGCAGGTCTACGTGCTCTTTGCCGTTTCTGGCTGCTTCGCTGTGGCCTCGACCCGTCTGCTCATTAGCCTGGTGACCGCCAACTGGTTTACCGCCAAACGCGGCCTTGCCATTTCCATCGCACTTTCGGGTTCGGGCTTTGGCGGAGCCATTCTCTCGCCGATCGTGAGCTCGCTTATCGTGAGTGTGGGCTGGCGCTCTGCGTTCCTGGTACTCGCTGCCGTCTGCATTGTGGCGGCGCTGCCCATCACGGCCTACTCCTTCCGCACCAAGCCTTCCGAGATCGGCCTTAAGCCGCTCGGCGAGAACCCGGGCGATCCGTCCGTCTCGACGGCTGGCGACAAGGACGAGCACACGGCGCCCGAGGTTAGCGTCGGCTGGTCTCGTATCAAGAAGAGCCCGGCGTTTTGGCTGCTCGTCGTCGCCTTCCTCTTTATGAGTCTCGTTAACGGCGCCATCTTGCCCAACCAGGTCACCAACATGACGAGCGTTACCGTCAACGGCGCCAAGATCGTCACGGGCGGTCATGATCCCATGTGGGCAGGTACCGTGCTTTCGGCCTACATGGTCACCGTCGTTATCGCCAAGATTTCGCTCGGTGCGATCTATGACCGCTTTGGCCTGCGCTTTGGCAATATCCTTGGCTCCGTTGCGTGCATTATCGCCTGCGTGGCGCTGTGCTTCCCCGCGACCGATCTTGGTCCCATCGTGGCTGCCGTGAGCTTTGGTGTCGGAACGTGCATGGGCACCATCACGCCTACCATTGCCGCGTCCAAGCAGTTTGGCATGGCCGACCTGGGTAAGGTCACGGGCACCATTACCTCGCTCGAGATGGTCGGCGGCACCGTGGGTGCCATCGTCTCGGGCGTGCTGTTCGATGCCACGGGCTCCTTTGCGAGCACTTGGATTGTGTGCCTGGCGTGCTCCGTGGTCATGCTCGTGTTCCTGCTGGCATCCGAGCCCATCGCCGCCAAGCTGCGCGCGAGCGTGGCGGGGGAGTAGACGTCCGTCGCTCTTTTCTGTTCGCCCCGCTCTATCCGTGGCCGCCTTGGAAGCCGAATGGATGCTCGTACCA
>CAJMOM010000222.1:0-2181 GCA_905215005.1 uncultured bacterium
GCGGTCCACTGCGGCATCGAGCTTGGCCGGCGTATCGAGCGTCGTGGCGTCCACATAAGCGTCCGCCCCCGGCACGCCCACCACGCGCGCGATCGACGACACCGTACGCGGGTCGTCGCCACTGATCACGTTGAGGGTCACGCCCTGCTCGTTAAAGTAGCCGATGGTCTCGGCCGCCGAGGTACGAATCTCGTCGCGGATGGTCACAAAGCCCACGGGCTCGGCTTCGCCCACCATATCGCCATCGGGCGTAAAGCCGTCCACGCGCGCCACCACGAGCACACGGCAGGCATCGGCAAGCTCGGCGACACGGTTCTCGACCTGCGAAAACACACGATCAGAGAGCACAAACTGCGCGGCGCCCATCACATAGGAGCCCTGCGCAAACGACGCGCCGCTCCACTTTTTTGAGGACGAGAACGGAATGACCGACAGCGGCTCAGACACCTCGACCGGGCGATCGGCGTAATAGTTGAGAAGCGCCTGGCAGGTCTCGTTGGCATCGGCCGAAGTCGCACGTGCCACGTTAGCCAGCGCAAAATCGAGCACCGTGGTATCGACGGGAACAGCTGCATCGTCCGAGCCGGCGCCTAGGCTCACGCCCTCAACCGGCAGTGGATACGTGCCCTCGACCTCCATGCGGCCCGACGTGATGGTGCCCGTCTTGTCCAGGCACAGCACGTCGACGCGAGCGAGCGTCTCGATGCAGTAGAGCTGCTGCGCCAGCACCTTGCGGCGAGCCAGGCGCACCGTGGCGATGGCGAGCACCGACGAGGTCAGCAGCACCAGGCCTTGCGGGATCATGCCCAGCAGGGCGCCCACCGTGGACAGCAGCGCCGACGAAGGCACATGACCAGCCAACAGCTCGGAGAAGCACCACGAAAGCGCGCTATCGCCCGGGGTTCCCGCGGCATCCCACAGCTCGCTCACGCTCGAGGCAAACAACGCCAAACCGAGCGGGATCATGATGATGCTCGCAAAGCGAACGATGGCGTTAAGCGCGTTCATGATCTCGGAATTGACCTTTTTGACGTACTTGGCCTCGTTATTAATTTTGGCCACGTAGTTGTCGGCGCCGACATGGATCACGCGGGCGCGCAGCAGGCCCGAGTCGATAAAGCTGCCGCTCATGAGCTCGGAACCGGGCTGTTTCTTAATAAGGTCGCTCTCGCCCGTCAGCAGGCTCTCGTTCACGAGCGCCTCGCCCGAAACCACCACGGCGTCAGCGGGAATCTGATCGCCGCGCCCCAGGCGGATGATGTCGTCTAGCACGATCTGGTCCAGGTCAAGCTCCACCTCGGCGCCGTCGCGCACCGCGATGGCCTTCTTGGAGGTCAGCAGCGTGAGCTTATCGACCATCTTCTTGGAACGCATGGACTGAATGACGCCAATAGCGGTATTGAGGAACACCACGAACAGGAACGTCAGATTCTTAAACGAACCGGTCAAAATGACCAGGAACGCCAAGATCACGTTGATCAAATTGAACAGCGTGCAGAGGTTCTCGATGATGAGCTCTTTGACCGACTTGGTCTTGAGCTCCATGTTGCGGTTGATCTTACCGGCGGCGATGCGCTCCTCGACCTCGGCGGTCGAGAGTCCGCGCTCGATATCCGTTGCTGCCATACCACGTCCCATCACGTCGCGTCGGTATAAGAAAAACCGCCCGGACCATGCGAGGTTCGGACGGTCTTACGTTCGATGGTGCCCCATGTTGGATTCGAACCAACGGCCTTCTGCTCCGGAGGCAGACGCTCTAATCCCCTGAGCTAATAGGGCCAACGTTTGGCATTATACCCAAGTGCACCTCGGGCTATCAAAATAAAAGAAAAAGCTTTGCAATTCCGAGGAAGACGCGGTACAACGGCCCACTTTAGAAGGCAAAAGCGAGTCAGATAGTATAAACTCTCATGCACCATATATACACGGCTCGCGATGCGGGCCGTTTTTGCAAAAGTTATCCATCGAGGTGAGAGGCACACCATGATTGCAATTCTAAAGCAGAGCGCCAGCGACGAGGCCGTCGGCCATATCGTCAGCTGGATTGAGAAAAAGGGCCTGAAGACCGATGTCTCGCGCGGCGAGAACGAGACCATCATCGGCCTGGTGGGCGATACGACCAAGATCGACCCGTTCCTGCTCGAGTCCATGGATGTCGTCGAGCGCGTGCAGCGCGTCTCC
>CAJMOM010000223.1:0-2179 GCA_905215005.1 uncultured bacterium
GACATGGCTCAGTTGGTAGAGCACAACCTTGCCAAGGTTGGGGTCGCGGGTTCGAACCCCGTTGTCCGCTCCAAATTCAGCAGCCCGACTACTACGGTAGCCGGGCTTTTTCGTACCCATCGCATGAGCTCGAACCCGCGAGGGAGCGAGCGTTTTGGGGTGTGGCTGTGGCGTTGTTTGCCGCGAATGTCAGCTTTGGGCGTATCATCGTGGGCATCTCGCAAAACCTCGTTGCAAGGGAGGCTCACCCCATGGCTACAGAAAAGTCCTCTTCGCGCTCATGGATGTCCGATGCCGCGATCTATCAGATCTACCCGCGTTCGTTTAAGGATTCGACTGGTTCGGGTCTGGGCGATATCGTGGGCATTACCCAGCAGATGGACTATCTTGAGCGGCTGGGTATCGAGGCCATCTGGCTGAGCCCGTTTTACCCTTCGCCTCTTGTCGATGGCGGCTATGATGTGGCGGACTACTGCGATGTCGACCCACGTCTCGGCTCGCTTGACGACTTCGATGACATGATCGCTGCGGCTCACGCGCGCGGCATCAAGGTCATCGTCGATATCGTGCCCAACCATTCATCCAACCAGCACCCCTGGTTCAAAGCCGCTCTTGCCGCCGGCCCCGGATCGCCCGAGCGCGCCCGTTATATCTTCCGCGATGGTCGCGGCGAGCATGGCGAGCTGCCTCCCACCAATTGGAATGCCAACTTTGGCGGGCCCGCCTGGACGCGTGTTGCGGACGGTCAGTGGTATCTGCACATGTTTACGCCCGAGCAGCCGGACTTTGACTGGTCATGCCCCGAGGTTCATGCGTTATTTTGCGATGTCCTGGCGTTTTGGAGCGATCGGGGCGTCGATGGCTTTCGCATTGATGTGGCGCAGGGTCTCGCCAAGGATCTCGACCGCGATGACCTCGATCGGTGGCATCTCGCCGAGGGCGATGACATGGTTGACGACGGCACTCATCCGCTGTGGGACCGCAACGAGGTCCACGAGATCTATCGTGAGTGGCGCCGCGTGTTCGACCGCTATAATCCGCCGCGCAGCGCCGTTGCCGAGGCGTGGGTGCTGCCCGAGCGCCAGTATCTCTACGCGCGCCCCAGCGAGCTTGGCCAGACATTCAACTTTGAGTTCGCCAAGGCCACTTGGACCTATGATGACATGCACACTGCAATCGAGAAGGGCCTGAAGGCAGCTATCGAATCCGATTCCGCCTCGACCTGGGTGCTCTCCAACCACGACGTGCCGCGCGTGGCGACGCGCTATGCCCTGCCGCAAATCAAGGCGACGCGCTACCACCAGATTGCGCTCGACTGGCTCTTACGCGACGGGTCGTCTTATGACGAGGACCGTGAACTCGGCGAGCGCCGCGCGCGGGCGGCCCTTTTGCTTGAGATGGCGCTTCCAGGCTCGGCATACGTGTATCAGGGTGAGGAGCTCGGCCTTTTTGAGGTGGCTGATATCCCGTGGGCTGCACTCGAAGATCCCAGCGCGACCAATACACACGGACCGAAGCGCGAGAAGGGGCGCGACGGCTGTCGTGTGCCCCTGCCGTGGATAGCGGCGGACGATCCCGCGCAGGGCGGATCGTTTGGGTTTTCGCCGGCGGACGCCGATGCGGCGCCCCATCTGCCACAGCCTGCATGGTTTTCCGATTACGCTGCCGATAGGGAAGAGGCGGACCCGACATCGATGCTTTCGCTCTATCGTGACGCCCTCTGGCTGCGGCGCAAACTGCGCGGGTGCGCCAACGATCTTTCGTGGCTCGATCTTGACGGGCGCACCGGTCTTGCGGATGGTGCCGAGGGCGCTGAGGGCGGCGTCATCGCCTATCGCCGTGACAACGGCTGGGCGTGTGTGACGAACTTTGGTGCAGCACCCGTGGAGCTGCCGGCGGGCAGGGTCCTGCTCACCTCATCACCGCTTGCAGACGGCAGACTCGCGCAGGACAGCTCTGCCTGGATCATGCTCGGTGAGATGTAGGTGCCTCTTGCGGAGAGTTTGCGTTTGCCTGTACCTTCCGCGGCGGCTGATGCCTTCGCGAGGCTCGCGAGGGCGTCGCAAAACTTTTCAAAAAAAGTTCTTGCATAGGATGCGGGCATCACGTAAGATTAATCCCCGTAAGCGGACATGGCTCAGTTGGTAGAGCACAACCTTGCCAAGGTTGGGGTCGCGGG
>CAJMOM010000224.1:0-2177 GCA_905215005.1 uncultured bacterium
CACCACGCCGGCGCACATGGCGGCCTTGCGCACGCTTATCGATAACCACAAGCCCAGTCCGCGCCACCGCAAGCCCAGCATGTCGGTCACAAGCGCCCAAACGGTCGTGGACCTTCCCTGCGACGGCCACAAGATCGCCGTCATCGGCGAGCGTATCAACCCCACCGGCAAAAAGCGCCTGCAGCAGGCCCTGCGCGACGGCGACCTGGACTACGTCGTGAGCCAGGGCATCAGCCAGCAGGAACAGGGCGCCGACATCCTGGACGTCAACGTGGGCCTGCCCGAGATCGACGAGGTCAAGATCATCCAACAGGCGACCGAACAGCTCCAGGGCTCCACGCTGCTGCCACTGCAGATCGACTCCACCGACCCCGCTGCCGTCGAGGCCGCCGTGCGCCGCTACGCCGGCAAACCCATCATCAACTCGGTCAATGGCAAGCAGCAGATCATGGATGAGATCTTTCCGCTGGTCGCCCACTACGGCACCAACGTTGTCGGCCTTACGCTCGACGAAGGCGGCATCCCCGATACCGCCGAGGCCCGCTTCGCCATCGCCGAGCGCATCGTGGCCGAGGCTGCCCGCTACGGCATCGGACCGGACCGCATCCTCATCGACTGCCTGGTCATGACCGCCTCGACCAATCAACGCCAGGCCGAGCAGATCCTGCGCGCCATGTCCCTGTGCAAGGAGCGCCTGGGCGTCAAATGTGCGCTCGGCGTGTCGAACATCAGCTTTGGCCTGCCTGCCCGCCCGCTGCTGGGTTCGGTCTTTTTGGCCGCCGCCTTTGGCGCAGGCCTGGACGCCCCCATCATGAACCCGGGTTCCAAGCGCTTTATGGACACCGTCTACAGCTATCGCGTCCTGAGCGTTGAAGACGAGGGCTCGACCGGATACATCGAGCGCTATGCCGGCTGGACCGATCCGTACAAGATCGCCGCCAACCCGGCAGCGGCTCAGGCCGCATCGAGTGATGCCGCGCCTGCTGCTGGCACTGCCGGCACCGACGGCAACGACGATCCGATTCGTCGCATGGTCGTCTCGGGCCGCAAAGGCGAAATCGCGGCCGAGACCGAGCGCCTGCTGGCAGACCACGACGCCATGGACCTCATCAACAATCACTTTATCCCCGCCCTCGACGAGGTTGGCGTCCTCTTTGACCAGGGCAAGTTCTTCTTGCCGCAACTTATGGCCTCGGCCGAGGCCGCGCGCGTGGGCTTCGACACCATCAAGCGCCTGATGCCCGCCGGCGAGATTGCCGACAAGGGTAAGATCTGCGTGGCCACCGTCAAGGGCGATATCCACGATATTGGCAAGAACATCGTCAAAATGCTGCTCGATAACTACGGCTACACCGTCTTTGACCTGGGCCGCGACGTCGACCCGCAAGAGGTGCTCAAGACCGTCAAGGAGCGTGACATTAAGCTCGTCGGCCTCTCGGCGCTTATGACTACCACGGTCGTCGCCATGGAGGAAACCATCAAGCTGCTTCATGCCGAGGTGCCGGGCGTCAAGATCATCGTGGGCGGCGCCGTACTCACCCCCGAATACGCCAAGCAGATCGGCGCGGACTACTACGCCAAGGACGCCGCCGAAAGCGCTCGCATCGCCGAAGAGGTCTTTGGGTAGTAACACAACGGAAACAACCGAGCACCAAAACGTGCCGCATGCGCCACTTGGCACGTGCGGCACGTTAGAATAGATAAGACTATGCTCGTTTTGGCAGATAGGAGCGCAAGGATGGCGATCACGCCCGCAGAAATCGCGGAAACCCGCGGCATGGTTGAGGAACAGAACCTCGACATCAGGACCATCACCATGGGTGTTTCGCTCATGGGTTGCGGTGACGAGAACCTCGACCGCATGTGCACGAAGATCTACGACCACGTGACGCACACGGCTGAGCATCTGGTCGAGACCGCCGAGAACCTCGAGCGCGAGTACGGTATCCCCATCGTCAACAAGCGCGTTTCCGTCACCCCGGTGGCGCTGCCCATCGGTACGCCCCTTTGCTTCCTTCCCGCCGAACGCGGGCTCGTCTCCTACCCCACGCCTCCTCCATACGGTTGCTAGAGCTTCCGCTTTTCCGTCCTTCTCTTTCTGCGTGACAGAAAAGCCCTGACTCGCGCAGCCGGTCTTCTGCACTCCTCACACGTCTCCCGCGCAGAATACCCGGAAC
>CAJMOM010000225.1:0-2170 GCA_905215005.1 uncultured bacterium
CCTGCGTGGACTTGCCGGCGCCATCGACGCCCTCGAGCGTGATAAAGCTATGTTGAGCGGGCTCAAAAGCCATGGGCGCAGCCCCTTCCTACAAGGCGCGTAAATGCAGATATATCAACCAAGCCATGATACCCCAGTGCTCGGTGCGTCCCCAATAGCTAAAGGTGCCTTTCCAAAGTTGCGGTGAAATAGGGACTGATTGAAGCTCTGAGACCGCCAAACAGTCCCTATTTCACCGCAACTTATGATGGGGATTTTTGGACGCTGGGTATAATCGTCGTATTGCATTGAAATGTGGCGAAAGGAGTGGCAATGTCTCGGTATTGCGCCTCGTGCGGCAAGCTTCTTGCAGACGATGCCAAGTTCTGCACCTCATGCGGTGCACCCGTTGAGCAAACAACTGCAAGCAATGGCCAACCCGCGTTTGAGCAGACCGGCTCCCTCGATACGCCACAAACCAAACCGGACGACTCCCTCGCCTATCGCCCCGACCCCGCTGCCGACCCCGCAGCGGTCGAGACGACGCAGCGCATACCCGTCGCGGGCACCCCGGCCCAACAGCAACCGGCGTCTGCGTACGCGTCTGATTCACCGCAGGCCTCCGCCGCAAAAAAGAGCACCACCAGGGCGCTTATCGCCGTTATCGTTGTGCTGGTGGCAATCATCATCGCCCTGGTCATTTTCTTTGTGATCAAGCCTTTCGACAACGCTGCCACGCAGACGACTGCCGAGGTAGCTAAGCTGCACCATGACGTCGACGACGATGATCTAAAGCCTCTCGGCAATCCCAACAGCCTGTACGACGATGATGACGATGACGACGAGGATGGCGGCGAAGCAAGCCTCTCCGAACAGAACCTCTACCGTCGCCTGAGTGAATACTACGACCTGCTGGAAGATCTCGATAGCCAGGTCCGTGCCTGCGCAGAGACGTTTAATGGCAGCTATCTGGAAGAGGATCGTACCACCCGTCAAAATCTCGCTGACGTCGCCGAGCGCACGGAGGACACCATCGAGCAGTATTACGACATTGTCGAGGACCTGGACGTCCCCACAAGCTCTAAGAACTACAGCTCGTGGAAGGACATCATTGCTCTGTACGACGACCTGGATCACCGCATCGATGCGATCTGCGATGCCTGGGAGATCAGCCTAAAGTACGCAAAGCCCGCGGACCATAAGAATGAGATCGTGGCGCCGCTGTCGCGCGACAATGTGGCGGGCACCAATGACAATAAGTACCGCCTAGACTTTGAGGAGCGCTATCCCGGCGCCAAACCCGTCGAAGTGAACTAGCGCTTTGTCGTTCCCGAGCCGGCAGTTAGGGACGTTCCTAAACTGCCGGCAGAAAAGGAACGTCCCTAACTGCCGGATAAAAAACGAGCGAGGATTTTGAGGTCCTCGCTCGTTTTTGTTTTAGGTGATGTTTCGACCGTGCGGCTACTTGTCGGCAGCGGTCTTTTTGGTAGTCGACTTCTTGGCAGTCGACTTCTTCGCGGTCGTCTTCTTGGCGGCAGTGGCTTTCTTAGCCGTCGTCTTCTTCGCAGTCGAGGTCTTCTTCGCCGTGGTCGCCTTGGTCGCAGTCTTGCGGCCGCGAGCGGGCTTCTTCTCCTTGGTCGGGCAGTCCATGTTGACGCAGATGCGCCAGGGACCGCGCGCCGTGTTGACCACCACGATGGGAGCACCGCACTCGGGACAGGTCTCACCCGTCGCCTCGAGCTTGCCACGCGCCGGCAGCGGATAGCTCACGCCGCAATCGTCATAGTTGGTGCAGCGGATAAAGCGCTTACCGCTCTTCTCGCTCTTGTGCGCGATCAGGTCGCCATGGCGTCCGGCCTCGGCACACACCTTGCACTCACCCACCTTAAGGTCGGGCTCGTAGTTGGTGGGGCACGTGGGGTTCACGCAAATCTCGAAGGCCTTCTGGCGGAACGGCTGGCACTTAATGCGCGGCGCACCGCACTCGGGGCACACAGCGGCCTCACCCTCGAGCGGGCTTACCTTGACGCCACTCGGCACCGGATAGGTCACGTCGCAGTCGGGCCATCCCATGCAGCCGATAAAGCTGCCGCGGGTCTTGGCGCTCGTCTTCATAACCAAGTCCTTGCCGCACTTGGGGCAGGCGCCCACGCGCGCATCGGCCGTGACGGCGTCGCTGATGGCGTCGCCC
>CAJMOM010000226.1:0-2155 GCA_905215005.1 uncultured bacterium
GCCGAAGACGGTGCTCGCCCCAACCGTCGCCAGCACAAGCGCAACGACGAGCGCAATGAGCGCAAGGACGAGCGCAACAACGACCGTCGCAACCGCCAGCGCGATCGCAAACAGCGCAACAAGGAGCGCAACGCCGCCCCCACCGAGCCCACGCTTTCGCGTGAGGAGCTCGCTGCCATGAAGGTCGCCGAACTGCGCGAGAAGGCCAAGGAGTTCGAGATCGAGACGACCGGCAAGAAGAAAGCCGAGCTCGTCGAGGAGATCTACGTCACCGCCGCGAAGGCCGAGGGCTTCCGCGACATCAAGGGCATCCTGCAGATTCGTCCGGACAGCTCCGGTATCATCCATGCCCACGGTTACATGAAGTCCAACGACGACGCCTTCGTCCCCGCCTACCTCATCCGCTCCGCGCGTCTGCGCACGGGCGACGTCATCGAGGGCTCGCTTCGTCCTTCGCGCGGCGGCGACAAGCGCGCCGGCCTCGCCAAAATCACGACCGTCAACGGTCTAGACCCCGAGCAGATTCGCAACCGCCCCAAGTTTGGTGACCTCACCCCGGTCTATCCCAACGAGCCGCTGCGCATGGAGCACGGCAAGGACTCCATTACCGGTCGCGCCATCGACATCGTGTCGCCGATCGGCAAGGGTCAGCGTGGCCTGATCGTGTCCCCGCCCAAGGCCGGCAAGACCACAATCCTCAAGAAGATCTGCCAGTCTATCTCGATTAACAACCCCGAGGTGCACCTCATCTGCCTGCTCGTCGACGAGCGTCCCGAAGAGGTCACCGATATGCAGCGTTCCATCAAGGGCGAGGTTGTGGCGTCGACCTTCGATATGCCCGCCGACAACCACACTCGCGTGGCAGAGCTCGTCATCGAGCGCGCCAAGCGCATCGTGGAGCTGGGCGGCGATGTTGTGGTGGTGCTCGACTCCATCACGCGTCTTGCCCGCGCCTACAACTTGGCGGCGCCCGCCTCGGGCCGCATCCTTTCGGGCGGCGTCGATTCGGCGGCCCTGTACCCGCCCAAGCGCTTCCTGGGCGCAGCCCGTAATATCGAGAACGGTGGCTCGCTCACCATCCTGGCCTCTGCCCTCATCGACACCGGTTCCAAGATGGACGAAGTCATCTTTGAGGAGTTCAAGGGCACCGGTAACATGGAGCTTAAGCTCGACCGCGACCTGGCCGATCGCCGCATCTTCCCGGCTATCGACCCCGTTGCCTCCGGTACGCGTAACGAGGACCTGTTGGTCGACGAGCAGATGCGTCCGTTTGTCTTTGGTCTACGTCGCATTCTTGCCGGCATGAACAACACCGAGCGCGCGGCCGCATCGTTTATCAAGGGTCTTAAGGGCACCAACACCAACCAGGAGTTCCTGGTGCGTTCGGCCAAAAAGCACAGCGACTACGAGCAGACGTTCTAGGTTGTCATCCACACGCAGCGTTAATCATCAATGCGATAAAGGGTCGGGGCTTTGAGCCTCGGCCCTTTTCTATATCGCCGCTTCGCACTTATTTTTGACCATAAGACTGGCAAGCAGCAGGTTTCCCGTTTCAATCCGACATCGTCGCTTGCAATCGACAGGGCGGTTTCGCATAATAGCTTTTAAGCTTCGCGACGGAAAACGCAGATGAAACGAACCATATACCGTTGCTTTGGGGCATAGCCCCGCTTCATCTTCTCTCGCGCAGCCAACTGAATGATGCGATTTGGGTGCTTGAAGATGGGGAGAGCTCATGGCTTCTTCTGATGCAACACAACGAGCAGTCCTTGCCGGACTTTCGTGCGGGATCGGCCTTGCCGCTCCCGTGGTTATGTATGCCGCGACGCTGCCGTTTTCGTCGGTGAACGAGACGGTCGTGGCGGGTGCGGTTCCCTTCGCCGTGGGCGCGGTGGCGGGCGTGGGTATCTATGCCGCCTCGCTGGGTATCTCCGAGTACCGTGCGCAGCGTGAAGAGCGTCTGTTCCAGCCTGATGCCATGGGCGGTGCCGCCAATCTCAATCAGCATCAAAGCGAGTTCAAGTCCGCCTCGATTCCAGCTCAGCAGCAGGATGCGACTCCTTACGCTGCGGCTTCTGCTTCTCAGGCTCAGGCGGAGCAGTCTACCTCGGCATTCCTTTCCGGCCTAACTGGTGCGTTCCAGCGCCGTCATGCC
>CAJMOM010000227.1:0-2143 GCA_905215005.1 uncultured bacterium
TCTCGGAAGGCACGTGCAGACCTTTCGTCATGGCCTCCTACCTTTCTTTCGGGCCCTTGTCAGGGCCGATTCGTTAGCGCCCCTCCGTGTGAGGCGTTATTGCTGACGACATATTTATATCCAAAATCAGCTCATACTTCCACCTTGCCCCCGAACGGTTTTTTATAGGGGGTGAACGGCATACACATATACTTCACGCATGGCACACTTCATCTTAATAAAGCGTATTTACGTGCTTAAACGCGTTTTCAATCCTAAAATCAAATGGAACTTAACTTTGTTAAACCATCCTCAAATTGCATATTTCCACTAAAGCTATGAATAGAATTAGCGGTTCATACCGCGTCTCAACCATTTTCATTTTTATTCAGAAAAAAGTTTGTCCTATTCATTTCTGGTAAATTAATTACCGTTTACCAGACGCTTGATACCGTTCACCGGAAACTCAGTATAAGGCCCAGCGGATACCGGCTCGCTTTACAGCCCCATTTGTAACAACTTGACTTCTCGGTATAGAAAAACGGACCCGCTTCACTAGGGAAACGGGTCCGTTTTCGATTATCTTCGGCCAATTTAGATAAGGCCCTCGAAGATCATCGGAATCCTAGCAATCGAACTCCGCCAGTGCCTCGCCCAAAAGCCTCAGGCCCTCGCGCAGAACGTCCTCGCTCGCGCAGTAGCCCAGGCGTGCGCCACAGGGAAGCTCAAAGCGGCTGCCGGGTACCAGCAGCACTCCCCTCTCGGACAGCAGGCGCTTGCAGAACTCCTCGTCGTCCTCGGGAATATCAAGCTGGATAAACGAGGTGGACACGCCCTGCGGCGCCGTCCAGGAAACGCGGTGCTGCGTATCGATCCAAGCCTGCGCGATATCGCGGTTGCCAAACACGATCTTGCGATTGCGCTCAAGGATCTTGTCCTTGTGCTCAAGCACATAGGTCGCCAGGGCATCGTTGAACACGCCGCCGCAGATCATGGTGTAATCGCGATAGGTGCGAATGCGGTTGGACACCTCTTCGTCGGCCACGACCCAGCCCACGCGAGCGGCAGGCGTCGAGTAAGTCTTAGACACCGAGTTGGTGACGATGGCCTTCTCGTACACGTCGACCATCGACATAAAGGCCTCGGTGTTCTCGAGCGGCAGGTACACCTCGTCGCACAGCACATAGGCGCCCACCGAGCGGGCGATCTCGGCAATCTGGCCGAGCATATCGGCATCGAGTACCGTACCGATGGGGTTCGATGCGTTGTTGATGCAGATGAGCCTGGTATTGGGACGGACCAAGCGCTTGAGTTCCTCGATATCGGGCTTCCAGCCGAGTTCCTCGCGAAGCTCCCAATACTCGACCTCGGCGCCCAGCGTGCGCGGAATCTCGTAGAGCGGCGCGTAGGTGGGCCACTCGGCGATAACATGGTCGCCGGGCTCGACCACAGCCATGATGGCGTTGAGGTTAGCGCCCGTGCAGCCATTGGTCTGCAGAATGTGATCGGGATTGACCTCGCGACGATACAGCTTGGCAACCTCGGCCTTAAACTCCGGCGAGCCCTCGATCCAGCCGTAGTTCATCTTCTCGCGGTCCAGGCGCTCGTAGAACGTGGCGCCGTCCTGTTCATCAAGCGCGCGCAGCTCGCCCATGGTGAGTGACGAGATCGTCGACTGGGCGATGTCCCACGTGGCGCTCTTCTCCCAAACGTTGAGCCATTCCTCAACGCCAATCGTCTTGATGTCCATGGCCAAGCTCCTTACAAAAGCAGTCGTCCAATCGTGTTGACGTTCCTCATACAAGATTGGGGCGGTGCGAAAACCCGCACCGCCCCAATGGGAGACATCTAATGGCAGCTAGATGTATGTATTATGACCTGTACGGGTCCTTGAAGACCTTAGAGGTCCTCGCGCCAGAAGGGCATGCTCATGCAGCGCGGGCCGCCGCGGCCGCGGGAGAGCTCGGCGGAGGGCACGACGAGAAGGTCCAGGCCCTCCTTGTACAGCACGTCGTTGGTGACGTTGTTGCGCTGGTACACCACCACGGTGCCGGGACGGACGCAGAGCGTGTTGGAGCCGTCGTTCCACTGCTCGCGCTCGGCCGCGATGCGGTCGCCGCCGCCGCAGGGGATGAGCTCCACCGGCATGCCGACGTACTTCTCG
>CAJMOM010000228.1:0-2131 GCA_905215005.1 uncultured bacterium
ACCTACGGCTCGCCAACTGTCAACGCCCAATACCCAGTCTTTTTGGGACGGGGCTAAAAAGACTGGGGGAGTACATGGGCTGCCGGATCGGCGTGTCGATGCGGGTGCCGTTTGTTTCCAGACTGTGTATCCCCGTGTCGAAGGAGCCGTCTCGCGCGCACGCCATGTTGTCAATGGGTTACAGTATGAACGGCGGTTATGTTTCCGCCAACGCACGAGAGGGTCGTCAACAAGGAGGATGCACGACGATGCAGCGTGCCAAACAGATATCGGAGTCTATTGAGCTGGGCATCATCTTGGCGCTTGCCGGTGGCTTTATGGACGTTTATTCGTACATTGGGCGCGACCATGTTTTCGCCAACGCGCAGACGGGCAACATCTTGCTGGTGGGCGTGAGCATCTCGGAGGGCAATTGGGCACTTGCGGGGCGCTACTTCTTCCCTGTGGTTTCGTTTGCCGTGGGCATTATGCTTGCCGACCTGGTACACGAGCGTTTTGGCAGCGTGATCCACTGGCGTCAGGTGACGGTGTTTTTTGAAGCCGTTATCTTGTTGGGAGTGAGCTTTATCCCGGGCGGCAATTTCAACCTGCTCGCCAACTGCCTCACCTCGTTTGCCTGCGGCATGCAGGTCGAGAGCTTCCGCAAGATCCACGGTCACGGCATCGCTACGACCATGTGCATCGGCAACTTGCGCAACGCGCTGCAAAACGTGGACGATTACATCATCACCCACAGGCGCGGCTTTTTGGAAAACGGCCTGCTGTACTTTGGCGTGATCTTTACCTTTGTGTTTGGCGCCGTGTTGGGCAACTGGTGTATTGAGCGCATGGGCCTGCACGCCATCGTCGTGGCGAGCTTGCTGCTGTTTGTCGCGTTTGCCATCATGTTCATCGACCGCGAGCGCGACTTGCGCTTACGCTGGAAGGTTGCGGCCGAGGCTTGGAAAGAGGGCTGCCGAAAGTAACCGAATGCGGCAAAGGGGCTGTCCCTTTGCCGCAATATTTTTCATCATATGTTGAAACGCTTTAACACTTTTGACGTTCTCACGCGTTTTTTGTTTCAAAAGCGTTAGGATGGGACTTATAGTGCGGGGCGTAACGGGTGCCCCGCGCACGATAGGAGGCTATCAATGGCTAATCGTTTCGTTCTCAACACCATTTCTTACCATGGTTCCGGCGCCATCAAGGAGATCCCCGGCGAGCTCCAGCGTCGCGGCTACAAGAAGATCTTCGTCTGCTCCGACCCCGATCTGGTCAAGTTTGGCGTTACCGCTAAGGTGACCGACGAGCTCGACGCCGCCGGCATCGCTTGGAGCCTCTACTCCGAGATCAAGCCCAACCCCACCATCCAGAACGTCAAGGACGGCGTCGAGGCCTTCAAGGCCGCCGAGGCTGACGCTATCGTGACCATCGGTGGCGGCTCCTCCATGGACACTGCCAAGGCCATCGGCATCATCATCAACAACCCCGAGTTCGCCGATGTCCGCAGCCTCGAGGGCGTTGCTCCCACTAAGAACCACGCCGTGTTCACCATCGCCGTGCCGACGACCGCCGGTACCGCCGCCGAGGTGACCATCAACTACGTCATCACCGACCCCGAGAAGGTCCGCAAGTTCGTGTGCGTCGACACCAACGACGCCCCCGAGGTCGCCGTCGTCGACCCCGACATGATGGCCTCCATGCCCGCCGGCCTGACCGCCTCCACCGGCATGGACGCTCTGACCCACGCCATCGAGGGCTATACCACCAAGGGTGCTTGGGAGCTCTCCGACATGTTCCACTTTGAGGCTATTAAGCTGATCAGCGAGAACCTGCGTGACTCCGTCGCCGAGGCCAAGTCCGGCCAGCCCGGCTCCGGCCGCGAGGGCATGGCCCTTGGCCAGTATGTCGCCGGCATGGGCTTCTCCAACGTTGGCCTGGGCATCGACCACGCAATGGCTCACACCCTGTCTGCTCACTACGACACCCCGCACGGCGTCGCTTGCGCCATGCTGCTGCCGATCGCCATGGAGTTCAACAAGCCGGTTTGCGCTGAGCGCCTGGCCAAGGTTGCCGTTGCCATGGGCGTTGACACCACGGGCATGAGCACCGACGAGGCTGCCGACGCCGCTATCGCCGCCGTCAAGCAGCT
>CAJMOM010000229.1:0-2025 GCA_905215005.1 uncultured bacterium
GAACGCACCCGTCGCCGTCGCGCCCGCAGTTCCAGCTTCGGCCGTCCCCGCGATCGCGTTTATCGGCTACCAAAACTCGGGCAAGACCACGCTCGTCGAGAAGGTCATTGCTGAGCTCACCCGCCGCGGCCTGCGCGTGGGTTCGCTCAAGCATCATGGGCATCACGGCTTTGATATCGATGTACCTGCTAAGGATACGTGGCGCCATCACCAGGCCGGATCCAAGCACGTGGGCCTTATCTGCGCCACGCGCTGGGCGGAGTACGCCGACACGCGCGAGGAGGACGAGATGCCCGCGCGCGAGCTGCTGTCGCGCTACAACGATGTCGACGTGGTGATCATCGAGGGCTACAAGACCGAGGGCTTCGACAACATCGTCGTCGCGCGCTCCGGTGTCGATCGCCTGCGCGGCAAGAGCTCGCTCGACCTGGTCGACGGTCACACGCTGGCCCTTGCCTGCAACGAGGCCCTGGCGCGTCAAGCCTTCGACGCCGGCTTTGCGACCCGAGCCATCAACATCAACGACGCCCGAGCCATCTGCGACCTGATTCAAGATTATCTGGCCTAAAACCTGCCAAAAAGGGACAGGTTTGTTTTGGCAGGTTTTATCTGGGCAAACGTCATTTCCACCACAAAGGGGCCAGGCACCTTTGTGGTGGATTTTGCTTTGGTAGATGTGTGGGACATGCCTTACAATCTACCAAGTAGTTCATGACGGGCGAAAAACGGAGAGAAGGGGCTTGATGCGTCCTTAATGTTTCATGCGGATAGATTGATTTGACAGACGGTGGCGAATGCCCGCCGCCCGTATTCGTATGAAACAAGGAGTCTCCATGCTCGCCTTCCTTTTCTCAAAGCCTCAATCATCGCTGTCCGCGCAGGCCAAGCGCCTAGTGGCGATGCGCTTTCTCATTTACACCGGTTTTCAGACCAGCTACTTTATCGGCGTCATCGGAACGCTTACCTATGCAGACGATGCCTCGGTCGTTGCGACATCGCTGGCAGTCCTCTTTATGAATGTCTTCGTGATCCTAGGGTCCTTTGCGGGCGGCGCGGCGCTCGACGCTTGGGGTCCGCGCCGTCATTTCTCGCTGAGCATCGTGGGCACGCTGGCAACCGGCGCGGCGATCCTCGTTTTTGGCAGCGCGACCGGCGTCGTCCTGCTCGGCGCGGTGCTCTTGGGCTTTGTGATGGGGTTCGCCCAGCCCATCGCCACATCCTATCCGGCCTACCTCACCAATGACCCCGTCGAGCTCAAAGACGTCAACTCCGCCATCGCCATGTTTTCAAACGTGAGTATCATTGTTGGCCCCACGTTGGGCGGCTTTGTCGCGGCGGCTGCGTCATCGCGCGCGGTGTTCGTGCTTATGATGCTCTTTACCGCGTTGGCGCTCATTGCCGGTTGGGGCTTTAGACCGCAAGCGGGTCGCGTCGCCGCGCGCGAAAGTACTCCCGCGGATAGCAGCACAACGGCAAGTACTGCCAGTCAAAGCTCCGACTCCAGTAAATCCACCCGCGTCACCTTCGCGACCAGCATCAAGACAGTCTTTACCAACAGCGTCCTCGCGTTACTTTTCTGCATCATCTTCCTCTCGAACTTTGGCTATGGCGCCTTCGACCCGCTGGAGTCGTTCTTCTACCGCGATGTTCTGCACGTCGGTGTTGAGTGGATGGGCTGGCTCTCGTCGGCCAGCGGTGTGGGCGCGGTGCTGGGCGCCGTGGTCGCGCTCCATTTGCCGCCGCACCTGGTCAACCTAAAAACGCTGCTCGTGGCGCTTATGTCCGTGGGCCTGGGAAGTTTGCTCTATGTGGGAACACCGTACGTGGGTGTAGCCCTCGTCGGCCAGATTGCCCTGGGCGTGGCGTGGGGCGTCGTCAACCCGCTCCACAACACGATCGTGCAAACGACGGCTCCGCTCGAGCAGCTCGGTCGCATCAACTCGGTCATGGGCTTTGGCAACATGTTCGCCGGCGTGGCCCCGCTGGCGATTGCCCCGTGGCTGGCGGCGACGTTTGGTGTGCAGC
>CAJMOM010000230.1:0-2024 GCA_905215005.1 uncultured bacterium
CCGGCTCAGGCTCGGGCGCGGGAGCGGGTGCAGGTGCCGGCGAAGCATCCGGAGCACTGTAACCCGAAGCAGCGGACTTCTTCTCGAAAGGCAACACAAAAGTCAGGACGTCGTCCTTATCCTCATCGGCCCACTCGCTTGCATAGCGTGCGGCCCAATAGCCAACGGCACGGTGCTTGAGCATCTTGCCAAAGACCGTAAGAAATACGGTGACGAATGCAATCAGCACCAGGAACAATACGAGCGTGACACCACCGCCGGTAACAATTGCCTCAATACCCGTAGGACGATAGTAGTAGCTATACATACCGACAGATGCAATGGCGCCAAAGACGGCTGTCAAGATCCATGTGACAACGTTGGCGACCAGGCCCGTCAAAAACTCGGGAAGGAACGAAGCACAGAACAGCTTGGTCTTGTTGTGCTTAAAGGCCGCCCAAACCTTATCGAGCGAAAACGCGCTCTCGACGCGACCGGTCACCGCAAAGTGCATCACGGCGATGTCGGCGAACATCTTAAAGAAGACACCCAGAATCGCCGAGGCAATCAGAGCCAGGACAAGCAGGCCGAGCGAACCGAACAGCGCTGCCTCGAGTGCATAGGAGCCGTAATAAGAATACGAGCCCGCGGCGCCAATTACCACGCCCTCCACCAGCGAAAGCACTACACCGATAACGGGAATGGCAGCGATAACCTCGAGCACCACCGAGATAACGCTCGAAAAGACTCCGAGACCAAACGACGTGGAGCGCATGAGTGGACGGTCCATGCCGTCATCGACCTTGAGCGACAGATCACGGCCCCACTCGATACCAAAGCCGGAACCGCACACACTCGCAATGCAAGCTGCCAAAAAGCCGATGGCAGCCGCAATGCCGCCAATAACGGGAATAAACAACACGAGCACCGACACAACGCAAATCAGCGCCGGCAAAAACGCGATTTGGCATACACGCTGAAGCACACCCGGAGTCTTGGTCATATCTTGGAACGCCTGAGCCACACAGCCCTTTGGCGCATTCGCCACGGGCGGTTGCGGAACAAACTGCTGGGGCTGAGGCTGTCCCTGGGGAGCGGGGCCAGCGGCACCGGCATTAGGAGCACCACACACGCCGCAGAACTTGTCGTTATCGCCCATGGGGGCGCCACACTGCGAGCAGAACATAGAATCATCCCTTCGTATCTTGAACGAATCACTTGGATCGCAAACGTTGTCTTTAGCATCATTATTGCCCAATGTGGGGTCAAATACTCAAAGATGACCGATTTGCAAGGTACGCGGCGCCAGCAGGCGGTTCGTTGAATACGTCTGTGCTAGTTCGTTCCGCGGAAGCCCTTGCCGACGATCTCGGAGCTGTCGACGATCGTGATAAAGGCACCCGGATCGACTTCGCGCGCATAGCGGCGCAGTTGCACGGCCTCGCGACGGCTCAGCACGCTCATGATCACCGTCACACACTTGCCCGAGAAGGCACCGTAGCCGCGGCTGATGGTCGCCGTGCGGTTGAGATGCTTGACGATAAACTCCTCGACCTTAAGGGGCTCGGAACAAATGACCGTGCAGACTTTGCGCAGGTGAATGCTCTCGATGGCTTTGTCGACCACGAGTGTCTTGGCAAACAGGCCGAGCACGCAGTACAGGCCGACGCGCGGGCCATACAGGAAAGCCGCGATGGTCACGATGCCGATATCGACCAGCAGCAAGGCGCGTCCGATCTCGAGCGTCGTGCGGCGCTTAAGGATCATGGCAAGGATGTCGGTGCCGCCCGTCGAGGCGCCGATGTCAAAGACAATAGCGCTGCCGAGCGCCGGCAAGATGACGGCAAAGCACAGGTCGAGCCACATATCGCCCGTCATCGAAACATCGGTCGGGATGAACAGCTCAAACAGTGAGACGTAGGCCGAAAGCGCAAACGAAGCGAAGACGCTCCACAGAATCGCCTTGCGCTCCAAAAAGATAAAACCCAGAACAACCAGGACCGCGTTGATAATCCACATAAAGACGCCGACGGGCAGAGTAGGGA
>CAJMOM010000231.1:0-1968 GCA_905215005.1 uncultured bacterium
ACCTGCTCCAACTGAGCCCCGCGTCGCCCGCGTTCTCGAGGTCGGCTGCGGCACGGGCTGCATCTCGCTCTCGCTTGCCTGGGAGCGTCGCGGCCACGTCACCTGCACTGCTACCGATATCGAGCCGCGCGCCATCGATCTTGCTACCAAAAACCGCGATGCGCTTGGCCTCACGTCCGACGAGGTCGCCTTCAGCCTCACGAACCTGGTGAGCTCCATTCCCCACGACGAGTGGGGCACCTTTGACGTACTCGTCTCCAACCCGCCCTACATTCCCACCGATGTCATGCGCTCGCTGCCGCACGAGGTCAAGGACTTTGAGCCCGATCTGGCGCTCGAGGGCGGTGCCGACGGCCTCGATATCTTCCGCCGCCTGCTCAACGCGGCACCCTACATGTTGCGCGCCGGCGGTCTCTTTGCCTGCGAGCTCTACGAGGGCGCCCTCGATGCTGCGGCCGAGCTCTGTCGCCAGGCAGGCCTTTCGGACGTGCGTATCGTCCACGACCTCACCGATCGCCCCCGCATCGTCCGAGCCATCGTCACCGAGCCCAAGCAGCGTATTTAAGCTGAACTAATATGCATTTGCTCAAGTTTGCTCTTGCAATATACCGTAAAACTTCTATTATAGAAGGAGAAAGGTATGTCAAATAAGCTGCATCGGTACCGTATCGTGCTTGATTACATTGAACCTTGGCTTGATGAGCAGGATGAAGCTACGCTGAAGCAGATTTATGCAGACCTTTTGGTGCTCGAGAAGGAAGGTCCCAGCCTTGGTCGTCCACTGGTTGACCGTGTCAAGGGCTCGAAGCTTCATCATTTAAAGGAGCTGAGAGTGACTTCATGTGGTGGGCAGGTGATCCGCATCCTCTTCGCCTTTGACCCCAAGCGCCAGGCGGTATTGCTATTGGCGGGTGATAAGTCGCGAGCGGGATCGTCAAGGGCAAAAATGGAACGGCTGGTATGCGATCAACATTCCAAAGGCCGAGCAAATATACCGTCGCCACGTAAGGAGGCTCGATCGAGATGGAACTGCATGAGTATATGGAATCTCGCGGGATAACACGCGACTCCATTACCGCCGAGCAGGAGAGGACTCGCGATCGTATCGAAGCCTATAAGCTTGCTCAGATTCGCAGGCTAAAAGATCTAACACAGGCGTCGGTCGCCCAATCGATGGGCGTTTCTCAAAAACGCGTATCCGAGCTCGAGCGTGGGGAATTGGGTTCGATGAGGCTTGACACGCTGAGCAGGTACGCAGAGAGCCTCGGCGGAAAACTGGTTGCAAGCATCGAGTTTCCCGATCGTACCGTTACGCTTGCGCGCTAAAAATCTTCAATTAACCCCCTCACTTTCACCGACTACTAGAGCCGCTCACCAAACCAACATGCGCTCTGGGCAAATAGGTTGAACGTTTCGTGCGAGAATGCCCCTCAGTAAAACAAACTTTCACCAGAGCGTAAGGGGCTGGCATATACATGCAGACGGTCTACCGGGTATACGAGGGAGCGCGCGAGCCGCATCGGCTCGCCGTTGAGCGTACGGTCGAGGTGCTCGGCTGTGGCGGCTTGGCGCTGATCCCGACCGAGACGGTCTACGGTGTCGCCGTAGCGGTTAACGCCTTCTCGGACGCCGTGCCCCAAGATACAAGCGAATTCCCATCGTGGCCGCGCGATTCGCAGACTGCCGTCAACGGCGCCGCAGTCCCTGCGCTCGGCCCCGGGTACCGTCGCATCTTTACCCTCAAACAGCGCGAGCTTACCCAAACGGTCGCCTGGCTGGTCGATGATGCCGAGGCCCTCGACCGCTACGGCGTGGATATTCCGGAAGAGGCCCGCGCGCTTGTCCGAAGATGCTGGCCGGGCGCCCTGACTATCGTGGTCAAGGCAGCCCCCTGCGTGCCGACCTTTATGCGCGCTGCCGACGACACGGTGGCCCTTCGCGCATCGGCCTCGCCCGTGGTGCAGGCGC
>CAJMOM010000232.1:0-1967 GCA_905215005.1 uncultured bacterium
GCGGGTGGTTTCTGATGCGGCGCGCTGCGCGCCCCGCACAGGCTAAAGCCTTTAATGAAAAGGGGGCGGCATAGACCTTTTGGTCATGCCGCCCCCTTTGAATGACAAGTTGTCGTTCTGGCCGCCGCGCAGCGTCAACCAAGTTACAAGCCGAGCATAGGCTCCAAGACGAAGAAGTACGCAAGCACCACGATGCCCAGAATGATGCGGTAGACGCCGAAGCACTTGAAGTCGTGACGGCGGACGAAGCTCATAAGCCACTTGATAGCGATGAGCGAAACCACAAAGGCCACAACGCAGCCCACGCCCAGGATGGCGACCTCGTTGGCACCGAACGTACCGCCCTTGATGAAATACTTGACCAGCTTGAGCGCACTCGCGCCAAACATGACAGGGATGGCCAGGAAGAACGTAAACTTGGACGCCACCGAACGCGTGCAGCCCAAAAGCAGGCCGCCGATGATGGTGGAACCGGAGCGCGACGTGCCCGGAATCAGCGAGAGCACCTGGAAGCATCCGATGCCCAGGGCGGTCTTCCAACTTAGGTCCTCGAGCGTGGTGATGGAACCAAAGTCCAGATCCTCGTCATCGTCCTCATCCTCAGCGGTAGCCGCGGCGGGCGCCGCAAAGTGCGCACCGGCGGGACGTCCACCCGACACCACAGCACGCGAACCAAACGAACCGGCAACGGCCATTTCCTCGCGCTTGCTCGCGCGCCAGTTCTCGATCACGATAAACAGCACGCCGTACACAATGAGCGCCAGCGCCACGACGGGAGCATTGTAGAAATGCTCCTCCATCCAGTCGTTGAGCGGCAGGCCGATCGCCGCGGCGGGAATGCAGCCGAGCACAATCTTGCCCCACAGCACCCAGGTGTCGCGACGGCCCTCCTTGCCCTTGCTGGGCGAGAACGGATTGAGCTCATGGAAGAACAGCACACAGACGGCCAGAATGGCGCCGAGCTGAATCACGACCAGGAACATATTCCAGAACGTCTCGCTCACATTCATCTTGACGAACTCGTCCACCAAGATCATGTGACCGGTCGACGAAACAGGCAGCCATTCGGTGATGCCCTCGACCAGGCCCATGAAGGCAGATTTTAGAAGCTCGATAATATCCAAAGGGACCCCCTCGTTAGACACCCGCCGATATTGTTCTGCGGACGGTGCGGGCGATGTCCCATTATCAACCGTTGGCGGCGCGCCTGCGCCTACCCTTACCAAAAAACTCGCCCGTTCACAGAATTGCGAGCGGTCAAACCCAAATCCTTGGGTATAACTGCAACAAGATAAAGTGTCCGGTGGCCGACGCGCCCGCGCCCGCCCGATGCACGAGCCCCGCGCCCGTGCGATAGACCAAGGAGGAAACCATGAACGAGGGCTACACCAAGGTATTTGTTTCACTCGACGGTACTGAGCAGCAGGATTTTGTGCTCGCACGCGCCATCAAGGTCGCCGCGAACAACGGCGCCAAGCTAATCATCGGCCACGTTATCGATTCCACGGCGCTCGAGAGCGCCGGTTCCTATCCGGTCGACCTGGTCAACGGCCTAGAGGAGGCATTTAAGAACTCCATCGCCAAGCAGCTCGAAGAGGCCAAGGCCAATCCCGATATTCCCGAGGTCGAGGTCATGATTCGCGCCGGCCGCATTCGCGAGACGCTCAAGGACGAGATGCTCGACGTGGTCAAGCCCGATCTGGTGCTCTGCGGCGCCCGCGGCCTGTCCTCGATCAAGTATGCGCTCCTGGGTTCGATTTCGACGTTCCTGCTACGCAATACGGACTGCGACATCTTGGTCGTGAAGTAGGTTCCTTCCCGCCGGCGCAAGGCCTGCGGGGTTATCACGCCGACGTCCTCGCCGCTTCGCGGCTGCGGGATGTCGGCTTAGATAACCCCTCCCGGCCTTGCGCCTTCGTCACCGCACCTCAGCGAGTTGGCTGATAAAAGATGGCGTGCCGCCCCGT
>CAJMOM010000233.1:0-1967 GCA_905215005.1 uncultured bacterium
GCCAAAGACGCGCGCCGGGTTCTCGCTCATCAGGCGGCAGAGGTCCTCGGGGCCCAGCTGTCCCTCAAAGCTCGTAGCGATCGCTACGGGGCGATGCTCCACACCGGGCCCGCCGTTGGGAATCGCGCGGAAGTCGTCGCGCCCGCGGTCCTTTTGCCCGTGCAGATTAAAGCTGCAGTGGTCGGTGGCGATGGTATCGATCTCGCCGGCCACAAGCGCCTCGCGCAGGGCCGCACGGTCGCCAGCATGGCGCAGCGGCGGGCTCATCACATATTTGGCGCCCGCAAAGCCGTCTTCGCCCTGCTCCAAATAGCACGTATCGTCGAGCATCAGATACTGAGGGCAGGTCTCGACATAGATATTCTTCTGCCCGCGCGCCTTGGCGGCACGAATGGCCTCGAGCCCCAGCTTGGTCGAAAGGTGCACCACGTTGACCGGTGCGTCGCCGGCCAGGTGCGCCAGATATAGCAGACGGCTCACGGCCTCGGCCTCGCACACGTCCGGACGGCTGAGCGCGTGGCCCTCGGGCCCGTGGATACCCTGCTCAAACACGCGCTTCTGCAGCTCATTCACCAGCGTACCGTTCTCGCAATGCACGCACAGGATACCGCCAATACGCTTGAGCTCCTCGAGCACCTCGAGCGTCTCGGCATCGTCCAGGCGCAGATGATCGTAAGCAAAGTAGGTCTTGAACGACGATACGCCCGCCTCGCGCATGGCCGAAAGATCGGCGCGGTTGCGCTCGTTCCACTCGGCAAGCGCCATATGGAAGGCATAGTTGGCGGTGCAGGTGCCGTCAGCGCGATGATGCCACTCGGCAAGGGCATCGGGCATGGTCACGCCGCGATCGGCCGTCGCGTAGTCCACAATGGTCGTCGTGCCGCCGCAGGCAGCCGCACGCGTACCGGTCTCAAAGCTATCTGCCGTCCAATCCATGCCAGTCCAGCACTGCATGTGCGTGTGGCCGTCGATAAAGCCGGGAAACACCCAGCAGCTCGCGGCATCCTCGACGGTATCGCCCTCGCCCGGCTCGATTGCCGCGGCAATCCGCACAATCTTGTCGCCCTCCATGGCAAGATCGGCGCGACGAAGCCCCTGGGGCGTCACGAGCGCGCCGTTTTTGATGATGATCATGTTGCTCCTTATTGATTAATACAGTTGGCCACGCGATCAAAATACGAGCAGGCCGCGATATGCTCCGTTATGCGTCGCTGCCCCTCGGCGGTATCGACATCCCACAGCTCATAGGCGCGCGCTTCGACCAGCGCAACGTCGACGCGGCCTTTGAGAATCGAACCGCCGCCGTCCTTGCCCTCAAGACACATAAGTGCATCGAACAGTTCCGCCGGAAAGAGCACCGGGCTCGAAGGTTCACCGTTGCACGCAAGACGCACCGGATGCTTGCGGCCACGCTCGTCAAATGCACGAACCATAGCCTCAAAAGAATCCGAACTCACGAGCGGCTGGTCGCCCGGCAAAAAGAGGCAACCTTTCCAGTTGCGTTCGACTCCCCACGAAAGGCCCGCACGGACGCTTTCGCTGCGCAGCTCGCCATCGTGCAGCACACACGGGCAATGCTTGTCCTCGCAAATCTGGGCGACCTCGGGCCAACGCGTCGAAACCACGACGTCAAAGCCCCGGGGAACCGAATCGATGGTCCGGGCAATCAGCGGCTCGCCATAGATATCGGCAAGCATCTTGTTAGAGCCAAACCGCTTGCCCTCGCCCGAAGCCATAATGACGCATCCAAGTTTCATGGTGGTACCTCCCCCGAAACCATCGTACCCATAACTCGCGCCGCGGGCATCCACATCGAAAGAGCCTATCCCGCACGCCCGCGATGCAAAAAAGGGGCACCCCGCCGGTTGGCAGAGCGCCCCCTTTACATGGCTTACCTCAGCCCGGCTTTAGGCCTGGAGCCAACGGGCGGTGTTGCGCTCGTCGAGGGCCTTGAGGGTAGCGGCGGG
>CAJMOM010000234.1:0-1960 GCA_905215005.1 uncultured bacterium
GTCGTGCGGATCGACGCCGGTCTGCTCGATCACGCCGCGGATGCAGCCGCGGGCGAGATCCCAGTTGTGCACCCAGTCAAAATCCATGCTGCCGGGGTAGCGGGGATCTTCGCGGTGCGTCCATTCCTGCTGGACGCAGCCGAGCTGCTCGCCCTCGAGGCTGAACAGCACGGCGCGGACGCTGCCGGTGCCCGCATCGTACAGGCGCGGGATGAGCGAGACGAGCGTGGACTTACCACTGCCCGTACCGCCAATAATGCCGAGCGTCTTGCCCAGCGGGAGCTCCAGGGTCACATCGTTGACGGCGTTGGCAGCGCCGGCGCCAAAGGAGAAGCTCGCATGGCTCAAGCTCAGCGCAGGAACTGGAGCGACATTGCCCGGCTTGGGCAGCGCAACCGACTGATTGCCCTCGTCGGTGATGCTCGGCTCGCAGTTGAGCACCTCGTTGATACGCGAAGCACTCGCGCTCGCCTTGGTAAAGACCACGACCAGGTTGGCGACGTACACGATGGAGGTCAGGGTCTGCGTCATGTAGTTCACAAACGCCATGACCTGGCCCTGCGTAAGCTCGCCCACGTTGACCTGGATGCCGCCCACCCACAGGATGGCGCACACGCCCAGGTTCATCACCAAAAACGTGACGGGATTAAGGATTGACGAGAGCTTACCCACCGCGATGGCGACATGCGCCTGGTCGTCGGCCGCACGAGCAAAACGCTCGCGCTCGTGGTCTTCGCGCACAAACGCGCGGACCACGCGGGCACCCGAAAGCCCCTCGCGGCAGACAAGCGCGATGCGGTCGAGCTTTGCCTGCAGCTGCTTGTAGTACGGAATGCAGCGCGCCATGACAAACCAAAACACCAAGCCGATGGCGGGCGTGCAAATCAAAAAGATGATGCCGAGCTTAAGGTCGATGGCAAGGGCCGCGCACATAGAACCCACCGCCAAGAAGGGCCAGCGGATGAGCATGCGCACGCCCAGCGCCACAGCGAGCTGCACCTGGTTGACATCGTTGGTAATGCGGGTGATAAGCGACGGCGTGCCAAAGCGATCGAGTTCGACATAGCTCAGTTCGTTGATGTGCTGGTAGAGTGCACCGCGAATGTCGGTACCCATGCCCTGCGAAGTCAGCGCCGCCATCTTTTGGCAGACGAGCGTAAACGAGATGCCGATCACAGCCATGGCGCCAAGTACCATGCCGTAGTGGATAACGGCGTTCACGTCGTGCGAGCCAATGCCCTTATCGATCATCTGGGCAATCACCAGCGGCGTCAGCAGGTCAAAGATCACTTCGATCAACTTACACGCAGGGCCAACCACCATATACCGGCGAAACTTACCACCAAAACGCCTGAGCAGCTCAATCATAAATAGGCGCTCCCTATCATCATCTCTCTTCAATCTGATTCATGATAGTACGGCGAGCCTTGGAGATATGTAATCAACTCGTCACAGAACAAGCCCCCGAAACAATCAGGAAACTAGGCACAGAGACAAAGCACCCGAACATGTTTTGGCAAAGCCAACGAGCAGCACTAGACAAGGGATTAATTGTTCAGATTAACGCGCCTCTACGGGCGCATTTTGGACGATGTGGTCCCGGTGCCGGCGGGCTGTTTGGTGTCTCGCTGGTCCTCGGCTTTGCCTGCGGAAAGTTCGTCCATAGCAAAATGGCAGGAATCAAGCGAAATATTTACTGCAAATGCGACAAATTCCAATTCTAAGTCAATGGCAGTGCTTTTACTGCACGAAACGATTCCGCAGTGAGGCGGATAGCCGTCGCGAAGACTAAGTGTCGCGCAGTGAAAAGCCCCGGCATTGACTTTATACGACTGTTTCTTCCCAATCGAACCGCGCTTTGCTTGTTCTCTTGGAGAAACACAGCATAAGGCCTTCCATCAGTTTACTCTGTAAACTGTGGCAAGCGCCATTATACGACTGCTTCTTCCCAATCGAACCG
>CAJMOM010000235.1:0-1947 GCA_905215005.1 uncultured bacterium
CCGCCGCACCTTAATGGCACGGCGGGCGATTTTCTACGCATGCTTCATCGTGTGGGGGCGGTGTGCGCGTGCTTGCGGCTTGCTCGTGACGCGCGGGGCCCGTGGCTTGCGGCCGGCCCGGCGATGGATGCGTTACTGGATACGAGTTCGGCAGTAGGGGCAGACCTTCCAGTGCGCATCGAGCGGGCGATGGCAGCTGGGGCAGACGTTGCGAACCTGGGTGTCGCACACCGGGCAGACGACGAAGTCCTTCTCGATGGGAGCGCCGCACTGCGGGCAGGTGCCGTACTGGGCAAGCTGGCGCTCGCGCAGGGCCATGTCCAGCTCCTGCTCCTCACGGTCGGCCGCGTAGGAGTGCGGACGCAAAACCAGGTAGGCGATGAGGCCCACAAACGGGATGAGGGCGATGATGCCCCATGCCACGTAGGCGCTGGCGCCGCGGCGACGAGCGTCGATGAACACATAGACGACCGACAGCACATACAGGGCAATGATAAAGCCAACGAAAGCATAGACGACGCCCATAAGCTGCGGCGACATAAGCTCGGAGATGTACTTGGACATTACGGGTACCTTTCGGAATATTTACAGCTCGCTCAAGTTTACCACGGGGTTTGTTTATATGGGACTACGGCTAGGGGCGGGGCTGACGCGGACACAAACATCTCAATCTGTAACAGGTGGGAGCGGATCCGATTCTAGATGTTACAGATCGAGACAAACGGAGGATCCGCCAGACTAACGTCTCAATCTGTAACATCTGGAGCCCAAATCCTCGTCTAACTGTTACAGATCGAGACAAACGGTTGCCGTAGTTGTCGGCAGACGAAGTTGTCGACGTTGCCGGGTCCCCCCCCCTCGTCTGCCGTTGGCGGGTGTTGCGGGACTGTTCGCCGCATTGCCGCTGCTCTGGAGGTATGCAGACCGTAGGATAGTCTTATTGACGGCCTGTCAACTCGTCTGGGAGGCACTGTGACAGAAACGTTTGATATCGCGATTGTCGGCGCGGGCATCACCGGATGCGCCATCGCGCGGCAGCTCGCGCGGTTTGACCTGTCCATTTGCGTGGTCGAGGCAGCAAACGATATCGCGCTGGGCGCATCAAAAGCCAACGGCGGCCTGGTGCACGCAGGCTACGATCCGGCGCCGGGAACGGTAAAGGCGCAGGTCAACGCTCGTGGTTGCGAGCTATATGGCACGTGGGCTCAGGAGCTAGGCTTTTTGTTCCGCCGAACCGGATCGATGGTGCTGGGGTTTAACGACCAAGAACGCGCGCACCTGGAGAAGCTGCGCCAGAATGGCCTGGCGAACGGCGTTCCCGAGCTGTCAATCGTTGACCCCGACCGCATCCATGAACTTGAGCCGCGCGCCAGTGCCGATGCGACGTGCGCGTTGTGGTGCCCCTCGACCGGGTTTGTCGACCCATTTGAGGTTGCCATCGCCGCGCTGGAGAACGCCCTGGCCAACGGGGTAACGTTTATGCGGTCCGCGTCGGTGGAGGCGATTGAGGTTGCTGGCTCGGGCGACGACGCGCGCTTTACGCTCGCGACCCCCGCTGGCAACGTGCGCTGCCACTACCTGATCAACGCCGCGGGTAACGGCGCCGCCGACATCTCGCATATGGCCGGAGCCGAGGAATTCCAGATGGTCTGGCGTCAGGGCAACATCGTGGTGCTGGACAAGGAGCCGCGCACACTCATGCCGCTCTACCCCGTGCCTACGCCGGTGTCGAAGGGCGTTATCGTGACGGGCACCGTGCACGGCAACACCGTGATCACCGCAACCGCCGCTGTGCGCGAGTCGGGCGACACGCAGACCTATGCGAGTGATGTGAACGCGCTGCTGACCGGCGCGCGCAAGCTGGTGCCCGATCTGGATACGCGCCGCGTGGTGCGCGCATTTGCCGGCGGGCGTCCGGTCATTCAGGGAACGAACGACTTCTTTATT
>CAJMOM010000236.1:0-1945 GCA_905215005.1 uncultured bacterium
CGGCACGCCTCGGCCAAGCGCAGGGCATAGCACGCGCGCCAGCGACGAGGCCGATCGGCGCCCAGCGGTGCCACGCCGGTCTCCCAGCGATCGCGGTCCTCCCCTGCCTCGATGAGCTCGATGTCGCCATCGGCACACCACCGGCGCAGCTCGTCCAAGCGGCGCTGCCATTCATCGCGCGGTTGAATATTGGGGTTGGTCCAGCAAATCGTGGGCTCAAACCCCTCCTCGCGCAGCAGGCGAACCGGCTCAAGCGAGCATGGTGCACAGCACGCATGCAGCAACAACGACTTCATCGACATCTCCTCACCCAAAAAATCGCACGCCAAAGGACGTATCCTCGCAGGCGACAATGCGGCGGTCGCGCAAAATAGTCCGCACGTAATACCAGTCGCCTACACAGCCCGACAAATGCAAGCCGGCCGCCAGATAGCACAGCAGCGGATAGCCCGAGAACGCAAACCCCAGGGCAAACGCTGTCGTCACAACAACCGTCGGCGCCAGGCAAATCACCATATACCGCCGGCGCGAATACACAACGCCTTCGGCGCAGGCATAGATCATCGCCGTCTCGCGATTCGCCCCAAAGGTCACCTTCGCGCCCGCAGGCGCCAGCAGCTTAAAAAACACACCGTGCACTAGCTCGTGCACGGCGAACGACGCCATTGAGATCGCAGCCAAGCCGACTATCCAGCCCACGACCGCCGTCCAACCGCCCGCGTCAGCCGCATCCAGGTCCGCGGGTCCGCCCAGCAGCATAAACACCGGCACCAGGCACACGGCAAATGCGCCAAGCACGGCCATCCCCCACACAAAGCAGGCGTGCAGAAAATCCTCGTCTTCAAACGCATGTATGTTGGAAATCTCATTCATAGCATCTTAGGATAGCGCCCCTGCCACGTACCCGTCAGCATGTGCGATAATGTCGAACGATATGCACGAATTGACCACCGCGCCGCCGAGCCCCGCGCCCGGACGCGCTCTCACCATATGCGAAGGAGTCCCATGGCATCCAAATACTCCATGAACGACCGTCCCAGCTGGCCTCGCCGCGCCATCGTTACCGCCGGCGAGCCCTATGGCAACAAGGGTCTTCACTTTGGCCACGTTGGCGGCGTCTTTGTCCCGGCCGACTTCTTCGCCCGTTTCCTGCGGGACCGTCTGGGCCGCGAGAACGTCATCTTCACCTCGGGCACCGACTGCTATGGCTCGCCCATCATGGAGAGCTACCGCAAGCTCAAGGAGAACGAAGGCTACGACAAGTCCATCGGCGAGTATGTCGAGTCCAATCACTCCCGCCAGGCTGCGACCCTCAACAACTACAACATCAGCTGCGATATCTACGGCGGCTCGGGCCTTGAGCCGGCTGCGCAGATTCACAACGAAGTGACCGCCGAGATTATCAAGCGCCTGCACGAGCGGGGCACCATCTCCAAGCGCTCCACGCTGCAGTTCTACGATGCCAAGGCCGGCACGTTCCTCAACGGCCGTCAGGTGATCGGCCGCTGCCCCATCCAGGGCTGCAAGTCCGAGAAGGCATACGCCGACGAGTGCGATCTGGGCCACCAGTTTGAGCCCGAGGAGCTCATCGCGCCCAAGAGCCAGCTCACCGGCGAGGTGCCCGAGCTGCGCCCGGTCGACAACCTCTACTTCGACCTGCCGGCCTACCTCGACTTTATGAAGACCTATACCGCCAAGCTCGCCCAGAACCCGCAGGTTCGCTCCGTGGTCTCCAAGACCATGGAGGAGTGGCTGCTGCCGGCTCAGCTCTACATCCAGAACAAGTTCCGCGAGGCCTTCGATGCCGTCGAGGACCAGCTCCCCGAGCACACCGTGCTGGAGCCCGAGGGCAACAAGAGCAGCTTTACCGTCACCTTCCCCAGCTGGAAGGAGCGCGACGATGCCCACGCGGTGCTCGCCAACGGCGGCGTGCGCTTCCGCAGCG
>CAJMOM010000237.1:0-1940 GCA_905215005.1 uncultured bacterium
TGCACCCAGATGATGCAGCCCACGATGATCAGCGCCATCGGCGGGAAGAGCATCATGCCGCAGTTCGAATAGAATCCGCCCTCGGCCATGTACCAGCTCTCGGGAATGATGCGGAAGCCCAGCAGGCTGCCCGAACCGAGCAGTTCGCGGAAGAAGGCCACCGTGACGAGAATCATGCCGTAGCCCAGGCCGTTGCCGATGGCGGCGACGAGCGAGAACCACAGGTAGAACTGCCACGGCTCGGTGACGGTGCCGGACATGAACCAGCCCAGGCCGTAGCACACTGCGGCGGCGATAACGACGTTGCGCGGGCCGATCTTATCGGAGATGCGGCCGGCGAAGATGCCCGTCACGGCCATGATGGTCTGAAAGACCGGGAAGGCCCAGGTAAGAGCGCCGGACCACTCGGGGTAGACGGCGAGCAGGTTCTTGCTCACGACGGAATACAGCGCGATGGAGCTGATGAAGAACATGGTGACGCACGCGGCGGAAAGCACGACGGCGCGACCCTTGTTGGAGTTGGTGGAAGCCATTGGACTCTTTCTAATCGATACGGGGGAGGAGCGGTCGTATCCGCGGGTCTCCCTGTTAGGTTGGTTTACTGGTCAGTCGGCTTGGCGACGCCGGACTCATCGGACCAAAGCTCGACACCCTTGTTCTTGAGGTAGTTGTCGGCATAGGCGCGACGGCCGCCGGGCTTGGCGGTGAGGTCGCCCATCATATTGGAGAAGCCGCCGTCGACCTTGATGGCGTCGCCGGTGGTAAAGTCCGAGCGCTTGGACGCCAGGAACATGACGGCGTTGGCGATATCACTGACCTCGCCGATGCGACGCGTGGCGATCAGGCGGCTGCGGCTCTTTTCGACCTCGGGGTCGGCGTAGAAATTGGCCGACATCGGGGTCTTAACGAAGCAGGGTTCGACGCAGTTGGAGCGCACGCCGTAGGGGCCCCACTCGGCGGCGAGCATCTTGGACATCATGTTGACGCCCGCCTTGGTGGAGCTGTACACGCCCGAGAACGTCTCAGGTGAGTGGCTGGCGACGGTCGAGATGTGCACCAGGCGGCCCTGGCCGGCCTTGATCATCTCGCGACCAAAGCGCTGCGAGGTGATGAAGTAACCGGTGAGGTTGACGTTGAGCACCTGCTCCCAGTCGCTCAGCGGCAGGTCTTCCATGGCTGCGAAGCGCAGGATGCCGGCGGTGTTGACGAGGACGTCGACGCGACCGAAGTTGGCGATGGTGGCATCGACGGCGGCCTGAACCTCGGCCTCGTCGGTGGCGTTCATCTTGTAGCCCTCGGCGTGGATGCCAAACTCGGCGGCGAGGTCGGCGGCTGCGGCCTTGACCTTCTCCTCGTCCAGGTCGAGCATGACGACGTTGGCGCCATTGCGGGCGAACTCGCGGCAGATCTCGGCGCCCATACCGCCGAGCGCGCCAGTCACGGCGCAGACATCGCCCTCGAGCTTAAGCCAATTGCTCATAGGAACTTCCCTTCTTGTGCCTCCCGGTGGGCCGCTCCCATTAATCGACCCACGTGGTTTTCGCAGGTTATCGTATGCTTTGCATTTGTGCAGGTGAATTGCATATTTGTTAGAATGGCGTTAACCGTAGGTTTACACTGTGTGATGCAGTTTTTTCTCAATTGAGCGCGTGACCTGCCAAAACGACCCCCTGTGGCATCATGTGGCCACAGACGCGAAAACGGGAGATTGACGTGTACGATCGACGACTCGAGGCCATATCGGCCGCCGCGGAGCTGGGAAGCTTCTCACGGGCGGCGGCAAAATTGCGCGTGTCGACCCCGGCGCTCGTCAAACAGGTGTCGGGATTTGAGGCCGAGTTTGGTATCACGTTGTTCGAGCGCTCGCATTCGGGTGTTAAGGTGACGCCGGCGGGCGCTCTGCTGGTGGACGACGCGCGCTCGATCATGCGGCAGTCCGA
>CAJMOM010000238.1:0-1938 GCA_905215005.1 uncultured bacterium
TGGCGCGCGCTTTCCCCGAGATTGTCGAGGCATCGCGCGCGTGCCGGTTTGGCGATTGCACACATACCCATGAGCCGGGCTGCGCCGTTCGCGAGGCCGAGGACGCCGGGCAGATCGACAGCCTACGGCTGGAAACGTTCCAAAACTTGGCGTCATCCATGCGCGTGAGCGCTCAAATGCTCGATCCCGATGTTCATCTGTAATTGATTTTTCCTATGACAGCCGTCTCCCAACTGTTCAGGAGACGGCTTTTTTGCTGCGGAAAAGCCTCGAAACATGCAGTTTGCTGACGTGCTGACCAAAACCTTGCCACGAGCTTGACGGGCTGGTCAGCTTTTGGTCAGCGATTGGTTTGACATCGAAAACCAAGATTGCGATTGCGCCGCTTTGCACTCTGACCGCCCAGACAATGGTGGTACGGGCATTCGCCCGGCACTGCCATGAGAGGAGCGGCCGTGAACAAGAGCAAGCGCATCGCCATCAGTCTGGTCGCGGGCGTGCTCGCTGCTCTGCTCTGCATGGTTTACGGCTCGTCGATCCGCTCGCAAGCCGAACAGGTCCAGGCTGAGACCTTGGCCAAGTACGGTGGCGATCGCGTCGAGGTATGCGTCGCGGCGCGCGATATCGATGTGGGCGAGACCCTCGATGAGACCAATGTCATAACCCAGGAATGGCTGACAAGCCTGCTGCCGCGTGACGCGGTGACCGAGCTGCGCCAGGTGCGCGGCGACGTGACGACTTCGCGTATTCCCAAAAACGCCGTGATCTGCAATGTCTACACCAAGGCCGAGAGCCACAAGCTCGAGGTGCCTAAGGGCAAGGTCGCCGTTTCGGTGGCGGTCGATGCCGAGCACTCGGTCGGCGGCGCCACGGGCGTGGGCAGCTACGTGGATGTGTATGTGCAAAAAGACGGCGTAACCGATCGGCTGTGCGGCGCGTACGTAATCGATACCAGTGAGGATTCCGGTGCCACGCGCGAGGGCAAGATCGAATGGGTGACGCTGGCGGCTGACCCCGAAGACGTCAAGGAACTGCTGGGAGCTTCGGGCAAGGGAACGGTCAGCTTGACGATTCCCGCCACGGCGCGCGGCAAAAAGAGCGGAGGCGACGAGTGATGAAGGCGATCTGGCTTGCGTGCTGCGCGTGCGGCGATTACGGGCTGTTGCAGCGGGAAGTCGAGGGCCGTGATGCGGGTGCACAGGTGCTTCGCGTGGGTGACCTGGACGGGCTGATTTCCATGGCGCGGGCGTTTCCGTCGCGCCGCGGGGCTGCCATCATCGCGGCGTCTCTGTTTGATACCGAAGATGTGCGCAAGACTGTTGCGCGCCTGACGGCCGAAGGCCGCGTGAGTCGCGTGGTCGTGTTGATAGAAGCACTCGATCCGTCGGATATCGAGGGGCTGTTTCGCGCAGGGGCGACCGAGGTCATCGCTGCGCACAGTATATGCGGCAACGGGCGCGCGGGCGAGGGAGCGGTTGATTCCGATCGGCACATGACGATTGAGCCCGATGCTTTTGTTGATAGGGAACCCGGGGCGCCTCGCGCTACAAGAGGCCCGCGTGTTGATGATTATGGAAAAGCGGAAGCCGAGCATGGTCGGCGCCCCCGGAACCCCCTTGTATACGATGACGCTGGAGGGCCGGCGCAGCATGCTGGCGACTCCCCGGCTGTAGATATGGGATACGTGCACGGCGTGAATCTGGCGGATGAACTCGACGAAGTTGAGGGCTTTGCCGGGTGCGGCGAGTTGTCGCTGATGCAGCATGAGCAGATTGCGCAGAACGAACCTGCCTCGCAGACCGAACAAGCTGCCATGCCGGCTTGGACGCAGCGTGTGGTTGCGGCGGGGGAGACGGGGACGCTGCCACCGACGCCCGCTCCGCCTCCTCCGATGCCGCCGGCAGACGCTGCCGCTCCGCAGCATCCAGCTCCGGTCAT
>CAJMOM010000239.1:0-1914 GCA_905215005.1 uncultured bacterium
ACGTCCGTCGCTAGCGATCCCGCCACCGCTACTGAGCCCGTAGCCGCCGCTCAGGCCCCCGAAGGCGCGATCTTCAACCCCGAGGCCGCCCGCGGCAACCTGCACCTGGGCATCGACGTGGGCTCCACCACCGTTAAGCTCGCTGTGCTCAACGACGACAACCAGATTGTCTACGCCAAGTACCAGCGTCACCACACCGACGTCCGCGCTTGCGCCCGCGACTTGTTCGAGGGTGCCGCGACCGTGCTGCCGACGGCCCAAATGACCTGCGCCATTACCGGCTCAGGCGGCCTGCTGCTGTCCCAATGGCTCGACCTGGAGTTTGTTCAGGAGGTCATCGCCAGCAAGCGTGCCGTCGAGACCCTCATTCCGGCCACCGATGTTGCCATCGAGCTGGGCGGCGAGGACGCCAAGATCATCTACTTCGACAACGGCATCGAGCAGCGCATGAACGGCACCTGCGCCGGCGGCACGGGCGCGTTCATCGATCAGATGGCAACCCTGCTGCACACCGACGCCAGCGGCCTTAACGAACTCGCGGCCAACGCCACCACCATCTATCCCATCGCCAGCCGCTGCGGCGTTTTTGCCAAGACCGACGTGCAGCCGCTGCTCAACGAAGGCGCCCGTCCCGAGGACGTCGCCGCTTCCATCTTCCAAGCCGTCGTGACCCAGACCATCTCGGGCCTGGCGTGCGGCCGTCCCATCCGCGGCAACGTCGCCTTCCTGGGCGGCCCGCTGCAGTATCTCTCCGAGCTGCGCCACCGCTTCTACCTCACGCTCAACCTGGACGAGGAGCACCGTATCGTGCCCCAAAACGCCCACCTGTTTGTGGCGAGCGGTGCCGCCATGGCGCACGAGTCCAATAAGCTCAGCTCGTTCCCGCAGCTCATCGAGGCCATCGACAGCCTGGGTGACACGCAGGGCGCCGAGGTCGAGCGTCTGGACCCGCTCTTTGCCACTGACGAGGACTTTGCCGAGTTCAAAATCCGCCACGACCAGGAAGTCGTCCCCAAGGGCAAGCTCGACGGCTACACCGGCCGCGTGTTCATCGGCATCGACGCCGGTTCCACCACCATGAAGGCCGCGCTCGTGGGCGAGGACGGCCAGCTGTTGCACACCTGGTACGGCAACAACAACGGTGACATCCTGGGCACGGCCAAGGTCATCATGGCCGATTTCTACAACCATATCCCTGCAGGCTGCACCATCGGCCACGTGACCACCACGGGCTACGGCGAGGCACTGCTCATCGAGGCCCTCAAGGCCGATTCCGGCGAGATCGAGACCGTTGCGCACCTGCGCGGCGCCAAGGCATTCCTGCCCGGCGTCGAGTTTATCCTGGACATCGGCGGCCAGGACATGAAGTGCTTGCGCGTCAAGGACGGCGTTATCGAGCACATCATGCTCAACGAGGCCTGCTCGTCGGGTTGCGGTAGCTTTATCGAGAGCTTCGCCGTCTCTATGAACATGGACGTGCGCGCGTTCGCCGATGCCGCCATCCATGCCAAGGCCCCGGTCGATTTGGGCAGCCGCTGCACGGTCTTTATGAACTCGCGCGTCAAGCAGGCGCAAAAGGAAGGCGCCACGGTGGGCGACATCGCGGCCGGTCTGTCCTATTCCGTCATCAAGAATGCCCTGTTCAAGGTAATCAAAGTATCTGATGCATCTGAACTTGGTAATCATATTGTTGTTCAGGGAGGTACCTTCTATAATAATGCAGTTCTTCGAAGCTTTGAGAAAATCGCGAACTGTGAAGCGATCCGCCCGGACATTGCAGGTATCATGGGTGCTTTCGGTGCCGCTCTGATCGCAAGAGAACGTTTCGAAGATGGCAAAGATACAACCATGCTCTCCATCGACAAAATCAATGATCTGAAATACACCACCAGCATGGCAAACTGTAAGGGATGT
>CAJMOM010000240.1:0-1903 GCA_905215005.1 uncultured bacterium
GCTTAAGGCCACTGCGGGCCTCGAGCAGGGCACCCACCACACCGGGCTCCATATTGTTGCCGGCACGGTTGCACACCACGATAGCGCCGCTGGCGGCAATGGCGTCGGCGATGAGGTTGGAGGTGGTGGTCTTGCCATTAGTACCGGTGATCACCACGCTGCGGTCGACAAGGCCGGCGAGGTCGCTCAGCAGCTCGGGGTCGATCTTCATGGCGATGCGGCCGGGGAGTACGCCGCCCTGGCGCTTAAGGACGGAGCGCAGCCCCCAGCGGGCGATATCGCTCGAGGTGCAGGCAAGAGATGAGCGGAGGTTCATGAAACCGTTCCTAACGTAAACGACATGGTCGGGTCGAGTGCGTCACTAAAAACCGTAGCGGCGCGCAAATTCCTGGGCAAGCTGCGACACGTCTTCGCAGGCATTGGCCCAGGGGGCAAAGTCGGGAGTGTCCGAGATAATACCGTCCGCTTCCCAAACGGCCTGGTGCGAAAGATCCCAGGGATCGTGTGGCTCGGGCCGGCAGGGAAGGTACGGTGTCTGGTACATGGGGTTCAGTAAGAAGAACGCACCGCCCTCGCAACGGTTGGCAAACTCGCGCAGCGCGCGTGTCGCCGGGCGCATCTTGTTTGTTTTGAACAACAGAATCGTGCGGGCTAGCAGATACCAAGGAGAGTTCTCGAGTGCATCGGCTCCGATTTCTTCCTCGAGCTGGTGGGCTAGGGCAAAAAAGCCGTCCTGATCTTCCAGGCGAGCGAGGGCGAGCAACACGGTGCCGGCAGCTCGGGTGGGATAGCCTTCTGCCTTAAGGACGCGGCGGGCGTAGTTGGCGGCAGCACGGTAGCGGGCGCTCGCCATGCACAGCTGCGAGATGGCCTCGAGCGTGTGAAGCCACCCGATAAGAGCCGGCTCGCTCACGGTAAGGTCTGCTGCGGTGACACCGTCGGCCAAAACATTATTGGCCCAGTAGTGCGGGGCTTCCATGTCGAACCCGGGCACGCTTTGCTGCAGGTAATCGGCCGTGGTCGCCTCGAGTTTCATCAGGTCGCCCAGGCAGGCGTCGACGGGCGTGTCCGCCAAAATGATGGCGAGCAGCTGGGCATCGAGGACATACGCATCGATGCGGACGATCTTGAGCAGCTCATCGCGCATGTCGTCGAACAGGCGATTGCGCGTCTGCTCAAACTCCTCGTCGCTGCCCATGTCCTCGATGCGATGGAGCTCGTCGAGCAGGTGGCGATGAACGCCGGCATAGGACAGCAGTGCCTGGGCATGCTCGGTCTGCGCATACTTATGAGGGTTGACGCTCACGTCGTTATGGACAAGCTCGCGTGCTGCATCGGTGAGTTCGGGGTGCGACGCAACGTAGGCGCGCTCCAGGTAGGCGGGGATGTAGACGCTCGGATCCATTAGAGGTCTCCTCCCTTAAACGGCAAACCTTGCTCGGCCGCCCGCAGGATGCGCTCATCGATTTGGGAACGCACGATATCGTTGGTGGCGACCCAGGCGGCAAAGCTGGCGTTGTCGGGAGCGCCCAGGCCCTCTTGCAGTACCGGCGTCGCCTCGGACAGTGCAAGGACGAGCTCGTCGGTGGAGCCTGCACCTACGTTGACGCGGGCATAGACGCCATCGGGAAACTCGGTTTGGAAGTAGAGCGCCTCGGCTGCGTGCGGGCACGAGCGTGCAAGGATGCGCAAGTAGCGCTCGGCACACTCGTAGTCCAGCTCGCGCCAGGCAGCGCTCATCAGCGCGATGAGCGTCCACGGGTCCAAGTCGCGCTCCGCGTCCTTGGGACGACGGCGCAGCGGCGTGTTGGCGAGATAGGGGACGGAGTGGGCAGAGCGAAAGCGCTTGAGCTCCTCTGCGGGGTATTCGAGCTTTGCCATGGCGAGCATCGCGGTGTGGCGG
>CAJMOM010000241.1:0-1900 GCA_905215005.1 uncultured bacterium
CGAGGATACCGCTGGCGTACCCGATCGCATCGACATCGACTGCGCCGCCGCCACCGGGTCGGAGTTCGGCCGCGTAGGCATTCTGCGTCTGGACGACGGGGCCGAGTTCTACGCGAACATCAACCCGGGCGAATAATCGGTGCAAAGGGTAGCTAATTACGGACGGGGCTTTTTGTCTATTTTCGGAGTGTAGCGCCTTCTTGCTCGGTAAGCGCAAGAAATGAAGAGCGTCTGCGTCCTCGGCAGCGCGAAAATGCTCGAAAAACCGTCGCAACGGAGTCAAACGACGTCGCGGCGGTTCTTTTTTGGCTGCCCGCTGGCTAAGTGAGTAGACTTTTTTGGAAATCCTGAGCACCCGACAAATTTGCTTCAACAAAACCGCAGGTCACAGACTTGCGCTTTGGTGACGTGGTCGGGGATTCGGTAAAAGTCTACTCACTTAGTTTTGCGTGATGCATATTGTCCGCAACGAGACCCCAGTCGGGGAGATTCCATCGCAAATTCCGGTGACCGGGGGCAGCTAATTAGGCGCCGTATGGGTTGCGGTCGCGTTCGATGCGTTGGCGGATGTGGGCGTACTCGATGATCAGTAGCACCAGGAGCAGGGCCATGATGGCTAGGTAGCTCACCACAGCGCCCATCAGACCCAGCAGCTTAATCAGGATCACCGGCACCACCACGCTTACGGCGAAGCAGATCAGGTAGATCTTGGTGACGTCGCCGGCGTGGCGCAACACCGTGATGATGGCGTAGATAAAGTCGATTGCCGCGGTGACGCCGCCGGCGACAACCATTAGCAGTGCCAGCGTGCGGTAGCGCTCAAAGTTGAGGCCGTACATAAAGCTCATGATGGGGATGCCGGGGCCTGCCATAAATGCGGCGCATGCTCCGGTAATGACCACGATCAGTGCCATAACGGCAACAATAATCAGGTCAAAGCGGCGACGCTTGCGCGGATTCGTCCAAATGCTCGACAGACGCAGGAGCTGCGGTTTATAGATAAATCCAATGCTCAGCAAAATGGCCTGCGCCGGAAAGAACAGTGCATTAAAGTACAGCTGATACTTGTAGGCCAGCGTGCCCTCCATCACGAACTTGGGCATGCTCTCGATAAGGTTGAACAGGAACAGCGCACCAAAGAGCGGGGCGCACTGGATAAACAGGTGGCCGACCTCGCGCAGGCTCACGCGGCGCGATTTTTCGGTTTCGAGCAGGGCGAGCGGGGCGGTGACCAGCACGAGCGAGGCAATCGCGGCGATGCCCATGACCATGGCCGCGATGGGCATGCTGCGCGTAAGGAACAGTGCCACGCTAAAGACCGCGATGACACCGGCGGAACGTAGCGTTTGGCTCATGCCGGCCAAATAGAGCTTGTCGGCCTGCTGCAGGCGGCCCTCGTACACGTCGGCGATGCCGTCGATCACCTTATAGAGGTAGACGCCCAGGCCAATCGTGGCCATCTGCGCATCGTAGCCGCGGGCGCTGCTGTACATGAGGCCGCAGCCTAGGGCGAGCGCTCCGCAAAGCCAGCGGTTGAGCTGGTAGGAGGCAAAGGACGTCGTTTCGTCGATGTCCGAGACCTGAAAGTTGCGCACGCCGTAGTTGCACGCGATCATGATGAGCGTGCCGGTGACAAAGGCGATGGAGAATTTGCCTGCTTCTTCGGCGCCCGCGAGCTGCGTGGACACGATGGTGAGCAGCGGAAACGCCAGGCCCCACACGGCGGTGCCGAGGGTGTTCCAAAGATAGTCGCGACTGGTGGCGTGCTCCTCGTATTCCGCTTCCTGCATGGAGAAGCCGCCGCCGTAGACGGCGCCGAGCAGACGGTTCCACCAGGCATTGACCATGCGGTGGATGGGGCCGGGTTGGCGATCGCGCTCGCGGCGACGGCGTGTGGCCT
>CAJMOM010000242.1:0-1895 GCA_905215005.1 uncultured bacterium
GGGCCGTGTGTTGGCTGCTGTTCTTTTTACTGATGTTCCTGGTTGGTGCCAGCCCCTTTCCCGCACTGATCTTCTTTACGATCCCCATCTATCACTGGGTGGCACGTGCGCTCGATGGCGATTGGGCGCGCGGGGATATCCAGGTTGGTCCGGCGCCGGTGGCGGTCAAGGCCCAGGGGAAGGATACTTCTGCGGAACCTGATGCTGACGTGGCTACCGCGGCCACCGCTGAGCCGTGTGCCAAAGAGGGTGACGAATGATGAAGCTTTCGTATGAATCCAAGCTGCGTCTGGGCGTCGGCATCGGAGCGTTTGTGCTCATCATCGGACTTGTCTTTGGCATTTCGCGGACATTGATTCATTTTGATGGTCCGTGGGATCTCGACGATGTTGTATCCGGCTTGTCCAGTATGGACGATGTGGTTGACGACGACGATTTTATGAACGATGGCGGTAAATATTCCGCTCGGCCTCAGCAGCTTTCGAGCGAAACGTTTGATGCCGACGCGTTCACATCGCTTGACTTGGACGTGACGTCGGGCACGGTCGAGGTCAAACACGTCTCCGGCGGACCAGTGCGCGTAATTGAAAGCGGTCGCGTGGCAACGGGGACCGTTGCCTTCGATGCGGCAACCCAGAACCTGGCCGAAATCAAGGGCTCTACGCTCAAGATTCGCCAGTTCGATTGCGATGACGAGCGCGCCATTGACCGCACGGTTACCGTCTAACTGCCGCGCGAAGTTGCCGATAACATGGTGGGCATTACAGCGAATGTAGGATCGGGTGACCTGACGGTCGAGGGCATTGCGTGTCATGACTTCAACCTGACTTTGGACTCTGGAGACGTTGAGTTTACGGGCACCGTGACCGATACCCTGAATGCCGAGGTCGGTTCGGGCGATGTGACGTTCGAGCTCTACCAGGCCCCCGCGAAGTCGATGGACGTGAGTGTGGGCTCGGGCGATGTGGAGATGACGGTTCCGAACTCGACGGGCTTTAAGGCGAGCCTCACCTTGGGCAGCGGCGACTTCGAGAGCGATTTCCTTCCGCTTGGCTACGACGGCGAGACCATTTTGAATCTTGAATTCGATAACGGCGATAAGTCTGCTACGTATCGTTTTGAGGTCGGTTCGGGCGACATGTCGTTTGATCCGGAGTGACATGCGGTCTTCGGAGATCGGTACATATAGGCATGCTCTTTGATGGAGGCGCCGGAGCCGTGGTCGGCTTCGGCGCCTTTGCCTTTACAATGGGGACATGGAACAGATTATCTTGAACATACTTGAGGCTCTGCGTCGCGGCGAGACCGTGGACGACAAAGCGCTCGTCAAACTGATACATGCCGAGGCGCGCCGTGAGGGCGCTGACAAACGCGATTTGGCCAAGCGCCGTCTGCTGCCGTTCTACCAGCGGGTTAAACGCGAGGAGCCGGCTCGGTGGACTGCGTGGAATGTCGATTCCGATCTGGAACGTCAACTGCTGCAGGCGCTGCGTATGAAGCCGCGCCGAACGGCTTCGGGCGTGGCGACCATTACCGTCATCACCAAGCCCTGGCCATGCTCGGGCGATTGCCTGTTTTGCCCCAACGATCTGCGCATGCCCAAAAGCTATCTGCACGCCGAGCCGGCGTGCGCCCGTGCGGAACAAAATTGCTTTGACCCGTATCTGCAGGTGAGCGCTCGTCTGACCGCGCTTTCGCAGATGGGGCATGCGACCGACAAGATCGAGCTTATCGTTCTTGGCGGTACCTGGAGCGACTATCCGCAAGGGTATCAGGCATGGTTTATGTCGGAGCTCTTCCGTGCACTCAATGATGATGCGGTGGCGGGCGTGGCGGCCAACCCCATGTTGGCGCGTCCGGGCATCAGCCGTGCCGAGGCGGGGCGCCTGCTCGAT
>CAJMOM010000243.1:0-1884 GCA_905215005.1 uncultured bacterium
AGCCACGAGCCGACAAAAATGCCGGCCAGCGACGCCGTCTTGGAAAGACCGCCCACACAGCGACGTGCGCCAAGGCCCGACAGATTGGGCTGCAGGTCGACGACGCTCAAGGCGGCAAACTCCGCAGACATCATCGCGACCAGGCCAAAAAGCGCGTAATAGTAGATGACCGTGCCATCGGGCGTGGTGCGTGTCAGGCTTACGCGGCGGGTACCGCCCTCGAGCGATAGAGCGCGCGCAACCGCCTCGGGGTCGGCGAGCGCCGCCGGGTCGTCCTGGGCAATCTGCGCCATAAGCTCAGCATTTTGCGTATACGAGCTCGCCACCGTCTCAAGGATGCTGCGGTCGGTGAGTACCGACGAGGCACGCGAGCTGTCGTAGCTCGACAGCAACGTGAGCTTGGGTACGCCCGCGTCGTCGACCGTATAGATGCCCGCGACCTCGCCGGCCTTGAGCGCACGGTTCGCGGCGGTCACATCCTCGCACTCGTGGATCTCGAGCAGCCGGTCGTCGCCTTCCTTGGCAAGCGACGTCGCCACGTTCTTAAAAGTCGAAGCGTCCCAGGCCTCATCCGCTACGACGGCCACCGGAACCGGGTCGACCGTGCCGTCGGAGCTGAGGTTCGCAAACATAAACATGAACATCGTGGAAAGCGCGATGGGAAAGAGAGCGCCCCAGACCCACGTACTCGGCCGGCGCAGCAGCGTCTTGACCGTGATGATAATGGTGTTGAACATGGCCGCCCCCTAGTCGCGCAGCTCGCGGCCGGTGATCTCGAGGAACACGTCGTTGAGGGTCGGCGGCTCGGAATAAATGCGGCCGAGCGCCACGTCATGCGCGCGCAGCGCATCGAGAATGTCCGTCAGGTTATGCGGGCTCGCCTCGCACGAAAACGTGAGCTGGCCCGCCGTCGCCGACAGGTCCAGGACATGTGGCAGGCTCGCGACGGCACCGAGCGCCGCGCTCGGCATCTCGCCGACCTCGATCACGATCTTCTCGCCCATCTGAATCATGCGCTTGAGCTCGTCGTTGGTGCCCTGCGCCAGCACGCGCCCGCCGTCCATGATCATGATGCGGCTGCAGATCTGCTCGACTTCCTCCATGTAATGGCTGGTATACACCACCGTGGCGCCCTCGTCGCGCAGGCGGCAGATGCCCTCCAGGATGGCATTGCGGCTCTGCGGGTCGACCGCCACCGTGGGCTCGTCAAAAAAGATGAGTTCGGGCTTGTGCGCGATGCCGCAGGCGATGTTGAGGCGACGCGCCAGGCCGCCCGAGAGCTTGCCGGGGCGAAACTTGGCAAAGTCGCCCAGCCCGACAAAGTCGATCGCCTCGTCCACCAGCGCACGGCGGCGCTTACGGTCGCTAACGTAAAGGCTGCAGAAATAGTCGATATTCTCGCGCGCCGTAAGCTCGTCGAACACCGCCACCTGCTGCGGCACCACGCCGATGCGGCGCTTGAGATCGTAGCGGGCGGGCGTCATGGGCTCGCCGAACAGCTCGATGGTGCCCTTGTCGTAGGCAAGCAGCTGCAGGATGCAGTTGATGGACGTGGTCTTGCCCGAGCCGTTGGGACCGAGCAGGCCAAAGATCTCGCCGGGGGCGATGTTCAGGTTAAAGTGGTCGAGCGCGATAAGGTCGTCATAGCGCTTGACGAGGTTTTCGACGTGGACGATGTCTGTCATGAGGCGGCCCTTCTGTTGATTTCGGCCCGGTACGATTGCATCATCGCAGGTGCGGGCGGCGCGCACCAGTGAGCTTTGTCACGAGTGCGGGGTCTTGGTCGTGCGGCCTGCCGACGCCCCCGCTTTGCCGCGCGGGAGGAATGTCACGGTTGCGCAGGCGGCCCCTCCACCATGCGCGGCTTCGCGTACAATACCCGTA
>CAJMOM010000244.1:0-1863 GCA_905215005.1 uncultured bacterium
CCGCCCGTGGCGCCAAAGATCACACCCGCGCCCGTGCCAAAGCCCAGCGGCGTGTCGAGCGGCTCCTCAACCAGCGTATCCACGCTCACGTGACTCGCGCGGACCATGCGCACCATCTCGCGCACCGTCAGCGCAACGTCCACATCGGGCGTGCCGTCCTCGCCCACCATGCTCGGCAGCGCGCACTCGGCCTTCTTGGCCGTGCACGGCATCACGGACACCACAAACAGGCGCTCGGGCTCCACGCCCAGCACTTTGGCGTAGTAGGTCTTGGCGATGGCGCCGAACATCTGCTGCGGCGACTTTGACGTGGACAGGCTGTCGACAAACTCGGGGTAACGCGCCTTCACAAAGCGTACCCAGCCCGGGCAGCAGCTTGTGAACATGGGCCAGCTGCGGCTGTCGCCCTCGCCCTTGGCGGCCTTACCCAGGCGCTCGAGCAGCTCGGAGCCCTCCTCCATAATGGTGAGATCGGCCGAGAAGTCGGTGTCGAACACGTACTCAAAGCCCACGCGGCGCAGCGCACAGGCCAGGCGCTCGACGGTGGCCTCATCGCGCGGAATGCCAAGCTCCTCGCCCCAGGCGCTACGCACGGCCGGCGCGATCTGCACCAGCACGATCTTGTCGGGATCGGCGAGCGCGTCAAACACGGTCTCGGTATCGTCGCGCTCGCGCAGTGCGCCCGTCGGGCAATGCGTGATGCACTGACCGCACGCGACGCAATCGGTCTTGCCAATCGGCGCACGCCCGCGGGTACCCACGGCGGTATGCGTGGCGCGGTTGGTCAGATCCCAAATCCCTAAGCCCTGTACGCTCTCGCACACCTTGATGCAGCGCATGCATTTGATGCACTTGTCGTTATCGCGGATGATGGGGAAATCGAAGTCCCAGCCCTCGCGCGCCAGGTGCTGCTCGTACGGCAGATAGAAGATGCCCAGGTCGTTGGCGATGGTCTGCAGGTTGCAGTTACCACTGCGCACGCAGCTCGTGCAGCGCGAGTCGTGTTGGGACAGCAGCAGTTGCACGTTGGTGCGACGTGCCTCGCGGGCCTTGGGGCTGTTAGTGTGGACCACCATGCCGTCGAGCACGTAGTTGTTGCAGGCGGCAACCAGCTGGTCGCAGCCCTCAACCTCGACCACGCACACGCGACAACCGCCGATCTCGTTTAGATTGCGCAGGTAGCACAGGGTGGGAATCTGGATGCCGACGGACTTGGCCGCGTCCAGGATCGTGGTGTGCTCGGGCACCACGACCTCGCAATTATCGATAGTGAGCTTGACCATGTTGTGCGCTCCGTTTTCGGTGTTGTCGCCGACGGTGGGGTTGTTGAGCTCTACCATTCCAGGTTCCTCCCTCCGCGGAACGCGCCAAAGCCAAAGTGGTCGCAACGCAGGCAGCGGCTTGCCTCCTGGCGTGCCTCCTCCTCGGTAAGGCCCTGCTCGACCAGATTCCAATCGTGGATGCGCTCGCCGGCCTCGCGCTCGCCCAGCTCGCAGCGGCCGCACTCGTGCTTGCCCTTAAACTGCACGGTCGGCAGCTCAACGTCGAGCTTGATCTTGTGGTCAAAGCCCAGGTAGCGGTCGATATTTGCCGAAGCAACGCGGCCGGCGTTGATGGCCCGGATGACGGTGGCGGGGCCGGTCTGGCAGTCGCCGCCGCTAAAGAGGCCATCGAAGTTAGGCACGGCGCCATCCGAATCGGTGACCACGCAGCCCCACTTACAGGCGATGCCCATGTCCTCAAACGGCTTGGAATCGATATCCTGGCCAATGGCCACAAACACGCGCTCGCAGGGAATGATGCGCTCGGGCGTGGCGGCGGCACGCGGGGCCGGACGCCCACGACGGGGCTCGCCGATAATCT
>CAJMOM010000245.1:0-1814 GCA_905215005.1 uncultured bacterium
GTCAGCGCCCTTTCGTTTCACGTCACCTTGTCTCAAATGCGGCCCGCTCGCTGTCGTTGCCAAAACATCGGCGTTTTTGTTGTCGGGACGGCAGTTAGTAGTCGTCGAGTAGTCATTGGTGCTCAGCGGCAGTTCCCATTGCGTCAAGCGGCGTGTGCCGTTAAGCGGAGAGGCGTATTGTTGACCCATCGTTTGGGCATACAATTGCTATTGGCTTGTTGCGGTGAAGGTTTGTCCGCCCCGCAGCGTTTTCTACGGTTAAAGGAGTATGTATGTCCGTTGAGGTCATGAGGTCTGTGATCGATGCTGCCGAGGGGCGCGTGCCCGTCGACACGCTGTTTACCAATGCGCAGATCGTCGACGTGTATGGCCAGCGTGTGGCACCCGGTAGCGTTGCCGTCAAGGACGGTGTGATCGTCGGCGTGCTCTACGATGGTCGCGACGATGCTGCTGGCACCTACGAGGCAACTGAGGTCATCGACTGCCAGGGTTGCTATCTCGCTCCCGGTTTTATTGACGGACATCTGCATATCGAGTCTTCGAACATCCGTCCCGCCGAGTATGCTCGCATGGCCGCGACGCGCGGTACTACCACCGCCATTGCCGACAGCCACGAGATTGCCAATGTTGCCGGTCTCGACGGCTTGCGCTTTATGATTGAGGACGGCCGCCGCGCACCCATCTCCATCAAGTACATGATGCCTTCGTGCGTGCCCGCGCTGCCCGACGAGCAGGCTGGTGCCGTTATTTCTGCTGCCGATATGCAGGCGTTTTTTGCCGAGCATCCGGGCGATGTCTTTGGTCTGGGCGAGATGATGAACCTGCCGGGCGTCTTTATGGCCGACCCCGAGACCTGTGCTCGCATCGATGCTGCCAACCAGACGCCGTCCAAGCAGGTTGACGGCCATGCACCGCTCGTTGCCGGCAAGGACCTCAACGCCTATGCCGCGGCAGGTATTATCGCCGACCACGAGTCGACGATTCCCGAGGAGGCGCTCGACAAGCTGTCTCGCGGCATGTACGTGATGCTGCGCGAAGGCACGTGCAGCCATGACCTGGCCAACCTGTCTCCGATGCTGCTGGAAACCCCCGCCCGCGCCCGCCGCTGCTGCTTTGCGACCGACGACCGCGCTCCCTCCGACGCGCTTTCGACCGGCATGATCGACAACGCCTGCCGCGTGGCTATCGAGGCCGGTATTGACCCCGTGGTTGCCATCTCTATGGCGTCCCTTTCTACGGCCGAGGCGTTTGGTCTGGACCACGGTTGTCGCGACCCGCACGAGCTCCGCGGCGCAATCGCCCCGGGCAAGCGTGCCGACCTGCTGGTGCTCAATGACCTGACGTTTGCCACGGCTCCGCATCGCGTATATGCCGCCGGTGCCCTGGTGGCGCAGGACGGCACCTTTGTGGGCGAGATTGCACCCGAGATGGCCGAGGTTGCAGCCCTTGCCGATGAGCTGCGCGCCTCCGTTAAGCTGCCGAAGCTTTCGCTCGACGTATTCGACTATGCCTTTAAGCCGGGCGAGGCCGTGATCGACGTGGTACCGGGTAAGGCCATCACGGGTATGGCTCGCCCCGAGAACGCCGAGGGCCTGCGCCGCATTATGCTGATTGAGCGCCATGGCCGCGGCGTGTCGTTGCAGACCGAGGGTGCCGATGGCGACGGTCCCGCCGGCATGGGGCTCGTCGGCAAGCATATCGGTCGCGGCTGGGTGCGCGGTTTTACCATCACGGGCGGTGCCATTGCCTCCACGATCGGCCACGACTCGCACAACGTGTGCGTGGTGGGCGACGACGACCAGTCCATCTATTCG
>CAJMOM010000246.1:0-1773 GCA_905215005.1 uncultured bacterium
GCGGCCAGCTCGCGATCCTCGCACGCCGCGAGCAGTTCCTTAAACGGACGCACGCTACCTGCGATAATGCGCGCATCGGGCAGTGCCAGCTTACGCACGGCCTCGGCCACGAGCGAGACGATCTCGACATCGCCCGCGGTATCGCCCGCACCGATAAGCTCAAAGCCCAGCTGTGTAAACTGACGCGAGCCACCGGCATTGCGCTGGCACTCGCGAACCACCGGCGCCTCATAGCGAAGGCGCAGGGGCAGGTCGGCCGCGCGCATGCGGGTCGAAACCAGGCGAACGATCGGCAGCGTGTTATCGGGACGGACCACCAGCAGGCGACCGTCGTCATCAAAGAGCTTAAACGGCGTATCCGCAATGCGGCCGCCTTCCTCGAGCGAACCCTTGTCCTCGAGCAGCGGTGTCTCGACCGGAAGGTAATGATGCTCCCTGAAGCAGCCCTTCACCGTACATGCGATCTCCTCGCGCGCCTGAGCCTCCTCGGGCAATATGTCCCGGAATCCCCACGGTGTGGCCGTCATCTGGTGAGCCTCCTCATGCTGTGTTTCGTATAGAACAGAAGACCGGCATAGCTCCGCCGGTCTTCTGGGTACTTTAGCATACTAGAGTGTTTGCGGGGAGAATCACCCTCCTCGGCTCACAGCGTATTCATTTGGAAACATAGGGCAGATCGCCGCAACCCAAACCCGCCTAGACGCCAATCGCACGACGATACTCTGCCATTACCTGCGCATCGGCAGCTGCGGGGTCGGCAAAATAGCGCCAGTCATAGGTCTCGGCCGAAACAACTCCGCGATAGCCGCGCGCCACCAGCCTATCCAGGTCGGCGCGCATATCGCGGTCGCCGTCACCCCAGGCAAGATGCGTCGTGCCATCTGCCGCAACATCGACAAAATGCACGTGGGCGACATCATCGCCAAGCAGATCGAAATAATCGTCGATGGTATCCCCCGCCACCGCCATAGCGCCCAAATCCAGACATGCCTTAAGTGCCGGATGATCAACTGCCTCGATCATGCGCTTCGTATCGGCCGCCGAGTTCACGATCATCGACTCAACCGGCTGTAGGGCCTCGAGCACCAGTCGCACGCCGCACTCTCCCGCATGCTCGGCAATCGCACGCAGCATCGAGGCGCTGCGACCCCACGCGTCCTCGATCGGCTCGTTCAAAAATGCCCAGCCGCTCGAGACCATGACCTGCTCGGCTCCAAGTTCCGCCGCGATATCCACAACGTTCTTAAAGTACGCGAGCGTGCGGGCACGCGCCTCATTCCCGCGCGCCGCGATATTCCACGGCTTGGGGTTGTTCTGTTCGGGACAAAGCCCCACAATCCGAACCCCATACCGCTGTGATAGCTCCCGCACCTGCTCGAGCGAATCGTATCCATGGCAATCGACATACAGATGCATCGCCCCGGTCCAAAGCTCGCAACACGTATAACCCGAGGCCGACGCCGAAGAAAAGAACTCCTCAAGGTCAAAATAACGATGGCTGATATTCATGACGGCAAGCTGGGGATAGCTCATAATTACTCTCCAACCCAAACGGGGCCCCGTTCCATATAGGAGCGAGGCCCAATTACACAAACGTTATTTGCTCTTAGTAGTCGAACTGGTGATAGTAGCGACGGTAGTTGAGGTTGTGCTTGGTGACCGTCTCGTAGTAAGCGGCAAGGCGATCGGTGATCAGCGAGGAGAGGATCCACGGAGACACGATGACGCGGAACTCGTCGTCAAGGCCGGGGATCGCGAACTCGGCGGTGTCGA
>CAJMOM010000247.1:0-1758 GCA_905215005.1 uncultured bacterium
GCTACGCGCTGCCGGGACGCATTACGGCCGCGGCGCTCACCAAGCTCAACTTCCGCGTGCGCCGACCCGTCGACGCCGCCTGCGTGAGGATCTTGGCCGACGGCGAGGAACTGTTGGCCGGCAAGGTCCGCCCGTTTAAACCGAGCGTAATGGAAAGCTTCCCGCTGCCGGCGAAGGTGATTCAACGCGCGCTCGATCTGGATGCCAGCGAGATTGTCCTGTCCGTCGAGCCCGTTGAAGAGGAATAGCTCATGAGCACGAATGCGACCGAGACGCTGCAGTTCAACTGCACCACCTGCCCATCCGAGTGCCTCTTGACCGTGGAGGTGGAGCGCGACGCAGACGGCGCCGTGGTAGAGGTGCGCTCCGTGGCCGGCAACAGCTGCCCGCGCGGTAATAGGTTCGCGCACCAGGAGCTCACCTGCCCCATGCGCGTGCTCACCACCACCGTGGCCATATCCGGAGGCGACGAGGCGTTGCTGCCCGTGCGCACGGCCGAAGCCATCCCGCTGGCCCTCCACGCCCAGGCCATGAACCTCATCCGCGGCGTGGTCGTCGAGGCCCCCATCCGCATGGGCGACGTCGTGCTGGAGAACCTCCTAGACACCGGTACCGACCTCATCGCCAGCATGGACATCGAGTAGCTAATTTGGGACGGAGCTCTTTTAGCCACCCCACCATCCACCCCATCCCCCTCTGCAGTTGCGGTGAAATAGTTCCTGAATGGGCTGCTAGAACCCAAAAACAGGAACTATTTCACCGCAACTGATGAGGGGATGGGTTAACGCAGCAGGCCGGCTACTTCGCCGGCTAGGGTGATGGTGCCGGCTGCTACGAAGGACTCGCCCGCGGAATCGAAGGCAGCGAGAGCCTCGGACACGCTCGGGTATACGCCCGCGAGCTTATCGGCGTCCACAAGGGCAGCAAGCTCCTCTGCCGGCAGGGCGCGATCGGAATCGGTCTGGGTCACGACCACGCGGGGGAACGCCGGAACCAAAACGTCAACGATGCCCGCCACGTCCTTATCGGCCAGCGCGGCACACAGCAGCGTGGGGCGGTTCTCCACGCATGGATCGATCTCGTCCAGCGCGCTCACAAAGTTCTCGCAGCTCTGGGGGTTATGGCAGGCATCGATCAGTTTGAGCGGATCGGTCCCCAGCACATCAAAACGACCCGGTGTGGGGCAGCCCATAAGCGAAGCATCCAGCGCCTCGTGGTCGAGTTCGCGACCCAGATACCCCTCGCAAAGCATAATCGCGCACGCGGCATTCTGCGGCTGATAGGCCGGCTTGACCATGCTCGACGTATAAATTGCACGCGGCGTGATGCAGCTAAACTCAACCGTGTCGCCCACATGCTCCGGCACCTTGGTCGTGACATGGTTCACCACGAGCGGCACGACGCCGCACTCGCGACAACGGGCATCCATCACGCGCTGAACGCTCGCCTCATGCGTGCCCTCGCCCAGCACAACCAGGCGTCCGGGCTTAATGACCGCAGCCTTCTCCCCCGCAATGGCCTCGAGCGTATCGCCCAAAATACGTGTGTGATCGAGCCCAATGCCTGTAATGGCCACGGCGACAGGATCGGTCGCACTCGTAGCATCCCAGCGTCCGCCCATGCCGACCTCAAGCACGGCCACGTCCACGCAAGCCTCGGCAAACACCACCAGTGCAGCAGCCGTCAGCAGGTCAAACGGCGTGATGGCATAGGCGCGCTCCCCCGCCGCCATACGACGCGCATTCACGCGACGCCCCG
>CAJMOM010000248.1:0-1712 GCA_905215005.1 uncultured bacterium
GCGCGCGGGTACAGCACGCTCGAGTACAGCGTCGACACCTGCTCGCGCGGGTCGCGCAAGGAGCATGCCGCTCAGCTCATCCGCTCGCTTACCGGTGCCGAGGACGCGCTGGTCGTCAACAATAACGCCGCCGCGGTGTTGCTGGTGCTGGCCACTCACGCTGCGGGCAAAGAGGTTATCGTGAGCCGCGGCGAGCTTGTCGAGATCGGCGGCAGCTTCCGTATCCCCGATGTTATGGAGGCCTCGGGCGCCAAGCTCGTCGAGGTCGGAGCCACCAACCGCACGCACTTGAGCGACTACGAGCGCGCCATCACGCCCGATACGGCCATGATTCTCAAGGTCCATCCTTCCAACTACCGTATCGAGGGTTTCCACGAGGAGGTAGGTTCTCGGGAGCTTGCGGCGCTTGCTCACAAGCATGGTCTACTGTTCTACGAGGACCAGGGGTCGGGCGCGCTCCTGCCCGATGACATCCTGGTGCGCGGCGGCGAGGAGACCACGCCGACCTCGGTTGCCGCCGGGCTCGACATAGTGTCGTGCTCGGGCGATAAGCTGCTTGGTGCTGCGCAGGCGGGCATCATCATGGGCCGTCGCGATCTGGTCCAGGCCTGCGGGTCGCATCCGCTTATGCGTGCCCTACGCCCGGGCAAGCTCGCACTGGCGGCGCTCGAGGCCACGCTGCGCATCTACATGGACGGGGCGGATGTGGCCCATCGTGAGGTGCCGGTGCTCAACATGCTTACGCTGCCGCAGGCTCATCTGGAGCGTCGCGCGCGTAAGCTACGCGAGCTGATGGTGGCGGGTCTCGATAAGGCTGGCTGCCCGTGCGCCCTGAAGGCGGAAATCGTCGAGGAGTCGTCGACCCCCGGTGGCGGCTCGCTGCCTACCGTGGAGCTGCCCACGATGTGCGTTGCTGTGCGTCTTGTTGACGCGCGCTTGACGGTCGATGCGCTCAAGCGCTCGCTTGTCCAGGACTTCGACACGCCGGTCGTCACGCGAACCTCGCACGATCGCATTTTGTTTGACGTCCGTACGCTCGTGGGCGACCGCGATATCGAGACGGCGGCGTCGACGCTCGTCGCGTGCGTTGAGAAGGCGATTGCTCGATGAGTGAGGTTCAGGCGCTGGTGGAGTGCCCCGTTATCGTTGGCACGGCGGGTCACGTTGACCATGGTAAGTCGGCACTGATCGAGGCACTGACTGGCAAGAATCCCGATCGTCTGGAGGTTGAGCGCCGTCGCGGTATGACCGTGGAGCTGGGCTTTGGCGAGCTGGCGCTGCCGAGTGGCAAGATCGTCGGCCTGGTCGACGTGCCGGGCCACTCGCATTACCTGCGCGCCATGGTGCAGGGTGCCACGGGCATCGATGTTGCCGTGTTGGTGGTATCGGCCGTTGAGGGTGTAATGCCGCAGACGCGCGAGCACGTGCACGTGCTGGAGCTGCTGGGCGTCACGCATATGGTGGTGGCGCTGACGATGTGTGACCTGGCCGATGCCGAGATGACCGAGCTTGCCGAGCTCGATGTCGATGATTTTTTGTCGGGTACCGTGTTTGCGGGCGCGCCGATTGTGCCCGTGTCGTCTAAGACGGGCGAGGGGATCGACGGGCTGCTTGCGGTGCTCGACGAGCAGGTAAGCGCCTGCTGGGATGCTTGCCGCGACCGTGCCGAGCGCACCGATGCCGCGCCGCGCCTGCCGATTGACCGCTGCTTT
>CAJMOM010000249.1:0-1692 GCA_905215005.1 uncultured bacterium
CAGTTTAAAAAACTTCACACTGAACAGCTCGGTCTGTCCGACTGATTGGATGCACCTCCCCTGCCCGTTCGCGCACGGTAGCCGCTCCATGTTCTCTAAACCTCTGATGGAAGGCCTGGAGCGTGTGGTCGAGCGCCGCGAGAAGGCCGTGCTGCTGCATAACCGCCGTGGCTTTGCGCCGTTCCTGATGTGCCGCGAGTGCGGCTGCGTCCCCACCTGCAACCACTGCTCCACCGCGCTTACGTATCACGAGCGCACGCACACGCTGCAGTGCCACACCTGCGGTTCGTCTTGGCGCGTGCAGCCGTATCCTGCGCCTACGAGCCGTTGCCCCAAATGCGGCAGTCGCTACCTGGCAAAAATGGGTCTGGGCACGCAGCAGATCGAGGACGCGTTGCACCAGATGCTGCCCGAGGATGTCGCCATCATTCGCATGGATGCCGATTCCACGCGCGGCAAGGATGCGCACAAAAAACTGCTCGAGCAGTTCGATGCCGCCGATTGTGCGGTGCTGCTGGGCACCCAAATGATCGCAAAGGGTCTCGATTTTCCTGAGGTCACGCTCGTGGGCGTGGTCAATGCCGACTTCGCCCTCAAGCTGCCGGACTTCCGCGCAGGGGAGCGCGCCTACGACCTGCTAGAACAGGTGGCGGGTCGTGCCGGTCGCGGCGATCGACCCGGCGAGGTGATCATCCAGACCTACCTGCCCGAGGATCCGGTCATTCGCGCCGTCGCCGAGCACGACCGTTCGATCTTTACCGACTACGACCTGGAACAGCGCCGCGACGCACTGTATCCGCCGTTCGTGCGCCTGGTCAACATTTTGGTGTGGTCGGCAAGCCGCGACGATGCACAGGATTATATCGGGCGCATCGCAAAGCTCCTCAAGCGCCGCTGGCACGCCGCTGCGCCCGACTTTTTGCGGGCGGGGAGCGCCGTGCCGCAGGTGCTGGGCCCGGCTTCGTGTGTAATCGAGAGAGCCAAGGACCGTTACCGCTTCCATCTGCTTGTGAAGTCGCCCGTGGGGTACCATGTCTCTGATGATATCGACGCCTGCCTCAAAGAGGTGGGCTCCGTGCGCGGCGTGAGCGTGAGTGTTGACGTCGACGCCTATGATTTGATGTAACAACCCGAAAGGATGGCCATGGAAGCCAACGGAATCGTACTGTCGCCCGACCCTCGTCTGCGCCAGGAGTGCGCCGTCATCGAGGAGATCACCCCGGCAATCGAAGCGCTTGCCGAGAAGATGAAGAAGATGATGTTCGAGAACGGCGGTTGCGGCCTGGCTGCCCCGCAGATCGGCGAGCTCATTCAGCTTGTCACCATCGACTGCGACTACACCGACAAGAATGACTACGACCCGTACGTGCTCATTAACCCCGTTATCGTCGAGCAGAGCGACCATCTGGTGCCCTTTAGCGAGGGCTGCCTTTCCATTCCTGGCATTAGCTGCGAGATCGAGCGTCCCGATCACGTTGTCGTCGAGGCGTACGATCTCGATTCCAACCTGATTCGCTATGAGGCCACAGGCGACCTGTTCTGCGTGTGCCTGCAGCACGAGATCGATCACCTGCACGGCAACACCATGTTTGAGCGACTGAAGCCGATGCAGAGGCTCAAGGCCGTCAAGGAGTACCAGGACGCCCTGGCCCGCGGCGCTCGACCGGGCGAGACGGAGTAGGTTTGTCCGTC
>CAJMOM010000250.1:0-1659 GCA_905215005.1 uncultured bacterium
ACCCACTGTGCACGCGGGTTGGTGCCCAGCACGGCGCCGGCCTTGAAGTCGTTCATGACGTCGCCCGCAAGGCCGCACGCTACGGCCACGATGCCGGCGATAAAGAACAGCTTGACCTGAGCGAGCTGCGCGAAGGCGGCAACGATGAGCATGACGATGAGGCCGAAGATCTCCATGGGGTCGATGCCCGTCTGGCCGCAGCTCTGCGCGCTCATGATGGTGGTGACAAAGGTGAACAGCGTGACGATGACGGCCGGGACGGGGCCAAGGTCGAGCACGATGGCGATGATCACGGCGATGGCGGCAGCGCCCAGGCCGATGATACCGGCGTCGAGTTTAAGGGAGCCCGAGATGAGCGACTGCTCGTCGGTGTCGGTGGAGCTGTCGGCGGCGAGGCCGCGGACGATACCGGCGACCTGCGGCAGGATGTCCTTGAGGACGACGGCGACGCCAAAGCCCATCATGAGGCCCATACCCAGGGACTTAACAATGCCCTGTGCGGTCATAACGTCAAACAGACCGGCAGCGGTGCCGCCGACGATGATGCCAAAATTGCCCAGCAGCGCGCCGGCAAACCAGAACGCGACGGGGGCGAAGCCCACAAGGAAGCCGACGGAGAGCAGCATGGGCGAGTTGTAGATGGCAAAGGTCACGCCGGGGATATTGAGCGTGCACAGCATGCTGGGCACCACGCCCAGAGCGTCGCGCAGCACGCTGTAGATGCCGGCGATGGCCATGGAGCCAAAGAGCTGCTTGCCGGTTTTGCCGCCGGCCTCGGTTGCGCGCAGGGTCTGAGCTGCGGCGTTGCCGGTGGGGAACTCAAGCGCGGCGTCCACGATAAAGTGACGGTGGATGAGCGCGGTGGCCAGCAGGCCCAGGATGGTGCCGGCGAGTGCCACGATAAACATGTCGAGCCAGCTGATCTGGTCGGCATATCCCAGCATCCAGGCGCCCGGGATGGTAAACGCCAGGCCGCCGGCGACCATGGCGCCCGCGGACATGATGGTGTGGGTGACGTTGGCCTCGTTGAGGCTGGCATTGCCCATGAGCTTAAGGAAGAACAGCGAAATGACGGCAGCGAAGACGATCGGCCAGGGGAGAGCGCCCATCTTGAGGGCGGTGTAGGCCGAGCTTGCCGTGATAATCACGCAGCCAAGGACGCCGATGACGACGCCGCGCAGCGTGAGTTGCCCGCGCATCGAAGCGCGGTTCGAGGGATTGCTCATATAGAACTCCTTTGCGTATATCCGCTTCCCCCGGGAGCGCCGCTACGGATACGGCGCGGGAAGTCGGGTTACCAAGGGCCGCCGCGTGAGCTCGCGCGCGACCGCGCACCAGTATAACCGCAAGCTAGTCATTTCGGGATGACTGGTTTAGGTAGGCGATATACTGCTGGGCAGACGAAAGGAGCGCCGACGATGCTTAATGGGTGCGCATATATATTGACGGTCGACGTGGGCAACACGTTCATTCGCTTTGGCCTGTTTGCCGAGGATTCGGCCGCGGCGCAGGAATGCCCGCTTGCGACGTGCGAGATCACCACGCCATCGAGCATTACGGCCGACGAAGCGCGTATGCGTCTCGCTCAAGTCATGGCCGCGCTGGCGGCTGATGCGGGCATGCCCGGCGCGCTCGTGCCCACGGCGGCCGTGCTGAGCT
>CAJMOM010000251.1:0-1652 GCA_905215005.1 uncultured bacterium
GATGGTCGGTGCTGCGGGTGCGAGGGTTGGGACCGCTGCGGGTACCGAAGCCGGTGCCGGTGCGGGAACTTGGTCGCAAGCAGAGGCGGGCACGGATTCGATGACGGGGGCGGGCTCAGGCACCGGTTCCGGCTTAACTGCGGAATCTGCGGGCTTCACGGTGACGGGCGCGTCTACAGCTGCAGTTTCAAACTCAACCTGCATCGCGCTCTCATTCTCGACGCTCGACTTTGCTTCGATGGGCGTGGATGCCATAGTGGTGATGCCGGCGTTGGCGTTCTCGGGGTCATAGACGACCGTGAGCGAGATGGCGGGCTCCGGCGTCTCGGGCTCCGGCGTCGACTCGGTAGCGCCTTGATCGTCGGACTGATCGTCCTCAGCCTCGTCGCCAAAGACATCGCTGTTTTGGAACGCAGGCGTCTCAGGTTGGTTAGCGACTTCTTCGGTTGTCGACTTGGGAGTCTCGTTGAGCTCCGCAGTGGCTTCCTGCTCGGATATGACTTTGGGATCGGTCGTGGCGGCGATTTCGGTTTCGGCTTCTGCCGTTACCTCAATAGCGACTTCGATCTCTGCCTCGGGCTCGGGCTCCGGCATAGCTTCAGCCACGGGCTCGGGCTCGGGACGCTTAACGTGCTTGGGGCGCACGGCCTTGAGGTCCTTCTCGCCGCGCTTCTTCTTTTTGTAGGACTGCTTGGCACCCTTGGCAGCCTTGGGCTTGTCCTCGCCCTTGGCAAGGGCGGCATCCCAGGCCTCGTTGGCGATGACCGTGGCATACAGGCGACCGCCCTTAAAGACGGTCAGCTTAATGCAGTCGTCGAGCTCCTCGAGCAGCTCGCGCGTGGTCTCGAAGCCCAGGTCATAAGCGGCCATGTCACCAGCGGCGAGTGCCTCCTCGACCTGCGTCATAAACGTTTGCTTGCCGCATCCGATTGCATCGCGCAGCAGGCGATACAGATAGATGTGGTTGCCCAGCGAAAGCGTGGGCCTAACTATTGTCTTGCTCATGGCAAATCTCCTCTTTACACACCAAAGCATCTTACCATCGCGCGGGGCTTGCTACCTCGGCGCCCAAGGCAAACGGGCGCGACCGTTGCCGGTTCGCGCCCGTTGTACAGGTTGCCTATCTGGGGATGCAGCGCCTAGTTGCCCGATGTCGTGCCTTGGCTTGAACTGTCAGATGTCGTGCCCGATGTGGTGCCACTCGAATTGCTGTTGTTGCTGTCTGCTGTGCCCGTTCCCGACGTGGTGTCGCTCGTCTGGCTGCCCGTGTTCGGCTGCGAACCGTCAGCCGTTTGGCTTGAGTCGGTCGTGCCGGACGGCGTGCCACTGTTGGCCGTAGAGGAATCGGTGCCCTGCGATTGGTTTTGGGTGTTCGAGGACGAATCGGTAGAGGTAGAACTGTCTTGCGTGCCGTCCGCTTGTGCCTGCTGATCTTGCGACTGGGTGTTGTCATTTGCATCGCTCTCGGTCGTGCGCGACGAAAGGATTGGCTCGGGGCGCTCGCCCAGACCCTCGCCGGCGGTGGTGATAAGGATGGCGCCGGCGCAGGCGATGACCGCGACGATGGCGATGGCGATCGAGAAGACGATGACCTTCTTTTGCGTCTGGCTGCGCTCTGCCGCCGCCTTGGCGCGCAGGCTGTCGGGGGCGAC
>CAJMOM010000252.1:0-1649 GCA_905215005.1 uncultured bacterium
ATCGTGATCCACGAGCGCGCACACGCCGCCGCAGCCTGGGCGCTCGGCGACAAGACGGCCCGTTCGCGAGGACGCGTCTCGCTCAACCCGCTCAACCATATCGACCCGTTTGGCACCGTCATCCTGCCGCTGCTCATGCTCGCGGCCGGCGGCCCGGTATTCGCCTTCGCCAAGCCCGTGCCCGTCTACCTCAACAACCTTAAGCACCCCAAACGCGACGAGGTCCTGGTGAGCGCGGCCGGCCCCGCATCGAACATCGCGCTCGCGTGCCTGGCCGCAGCCCTCATGCACCTGGCCTATGGCAACCTCTATGTCAGCATGTCCTTTACCGTGGCGTCGCAAATCATGAACTTCGGTGCCACGTTTATCGTGGTCAACCTGTCGCTCGCGTTCTTTAACCTCATCCCGATCCCGCCGCTCGACGGCTCGTCTATCATCGTGCCGTTCCTCAAAGGCAAGGCCCTCGCCAACTACTATCAGCTGCAGCGATACGCCATGCCCATACTCATCATCGTGCTGTATCTGCTGCCCATGTGGACTGGCATCGACGTGATCGGCCGCTATTTCGACGTTACCGTGTATCCGCTGGCCGAGTGGCTGCTCAACTTCGCAATCGCCGGCATCTAAGGTAAACTTACAGGTCGACCGTGCAAAACGGTCGCAACATGCACCCAAACCGCGCCGCGAAGGCGCCGTCAAAGGAGGTCGAAGATGTCGTATCGCGTGTCGACGCAGGTCTACAGCGGACCGTTCGACCTGCTGCTGCAGTTGGTAACCCGCCAAAAAGTAGATATCGGCGCCATCTCGATCAGTGAGGTGGCCGAGCAGTACCTTGCCGAGGCCGAGCGCATCGAGGCGCTGGACCTGGACGTGGCGAGCGACTTTTTGCTGGTCGCGGCAACCCTTTTGGACATCAAGGCTGCCTCTCTGGTGCCGCAGGAGGCCCCGCGCAAAGTCGATGACGACGATGACGAGTTCGACGAAGACCTCGAGGAACTCAGCACGCTCGACGGCGACGCCCTGCGCGAGGTCCTGATCCAGCGCCTGATCGCCTATAAGCAGTTTAAGGGCGCGGCGGCCGCTCTCGGTGCGCGCATGCAGGCCGAGAGCCGTATGCATCCGCGCGTGGCCGGCCCAGACCCCGAGTTCCTAGGCCTTATGCCCGACTACCTTGCCGGCATCACGCTGCGCGGTCTCGCCGTCATCTGTGCCGACCTGGACGGCAAGCGCCAGACTTTCCTGCTGGAGGCCGAGCACGTGGCGCCGCATCGCGTGCCGCTCGACCTGACCGTGGCCTCAGTCGACCGCTTTACCATGGCGCACCAAACCTGCACCTTCCGCGAGCTACTGGACGGCGATGCCACCACCGAGCAGCTCGTTGTCACCTTCCTAGCTATGCTTGAGCTCGCCAAGCGCGGCTCGCTCACGCTGAGCCAGGACGAGATCTTTGGAACCATCCGCATCAACCGCGTCGAGGGCGCCGAGGCCTATGTGCCCGGCGAGGGCCCCGAGCTCACCGAATAGGAGCCGCAACCATGTCAACCCTTTCCACGCTGGAGGCAAACAGCCTCAAAGGCGCCCTCGAGGCGCTGCTGCTGGTGTCGAGCGACCCGGTGAGTGCGCCCGCGCTGGCCGGCGCACTGGATATC
>CAJMOM010000253.1:0-1648 GCA_905215005.1 uncultured bacterium
GCCATTCACCATTTTACTTTCAATACCCAGTTGGGCAGCGAGCTGCGTGGCCTCGCGAATCTGCTGCTCGAGTTCGGGCGTGAGTTTGCCCTGGGCATCGATGAGCAGGATGACGTCCTCTTTGCGCTGCTCAAGATTGCGCAGGTAAGACAGGCGCTCGTCGAGTGTGCGCAGGGCGACGTCGTCCATGCCGCCCGTGGCTTCCTTGCGGTAGCGCGAGATAAAGGGGATGGTGTTGCCCTCGTCGATGAGTTTGACGGCCGCCTCGATGTTGGCGGCCTTAAGGTTGAGCTCGCGGGCGAGCTGGGCGATAAGATCCATGGGACTCCTTGCGTTTAAGGTGCGTTTGCAACACAGGGCTACCAAGGATACCACCCGTCCCAAAAGGCTGTTTTGGGGCCGCGCCACGAAAACGGCCTATCTACTACGTTTTACCCGTAGGGGCTGACCATACCTGGGTTTTCCGAAAATCGGCAAGCCGTTTACCTGCGGTTTTTATTTCGCGAAATTCGGCATGGTTGAGGGTGGTCGGCTAAACGTAGTAGATAGGCCCATTTCGTGGCGCACGAACCAAGCTGAGGCGCAAAATGGCCCCTGCCCCAGAAAAATCGTCGGCAAGGTAGCAAAATGCCCCACGGGCAGGAGGCTGCTCGCGGGGCAAAGAAGAGGGGCTTATTGGTGGCGGACCGAAGGGTTCGGCATGGGGCTTCTGCCGCGGTCGCTCTTAAGGCATTACAGCTCGACGAGCTGGCCGGTCTCGGCGGCCTCCTTGATGGCGTTGAGAAGCGTGAGCGTCTTGACGTTATCGGCGGGGGTCACGACGGGCTTGACCTCGCGGCGGACAACCTTCACAAAGTGCTTGAGCTGCATCTTGTGCGGCAGTGCCGGGTCCACGGCCGGAATCTCCATCTGCAGCGGCTTGTGCCAGTTAGAGGCGCCGTCGTAGGAGAACTGGTGCAGGCGGGGCAGCGAAAGGGCGCCCTTGGTGCCGCCGATAAAGTAGGCGTCGGCGTCGAAGGGGCGGTACTGCGGATCCTCGCGAGCGGTCGCCTCCCAGTTCCAGGGGCTGGCGGTGGCGTCGGAGATGGTCATGCTCGCGAGCGCGCCGTCGGCAAAACGGACGTTGACCACGGCGGAGTCCTCGGTCTCAAAACCGCGGGCGGCGCTGGACTGCATGCCCTGGACGGCGACGGGCTCGCCCAGCAGATAGCGGAGCAGGTCGACGTCGTGCACCAGGTTGACCAGGATCGGGCCGGCACCCTTCTTGCGGCGCCACTCGACATCGAAATACTCGTCATTCTTATAGATCATGTAGTGGAAGCTCGACACGGTGAGCTTGCCCAGCTCGCCAGACTCGATGATCTCCTTGGCCTTGTTGACGAAGGGGTTGTGGCGACGGTGCTGACCCACGAGCACGGGCACGCCGGCGGTCTCGGCCTCGGCGGCGAAGGCCTGGGCATCCTCAAGATCGTTGGAGATCGGCTTTTCGATCAACGGCACGATATTGCGCTTCACAGCCTCGCGGGCAACGCCCAGGTGCAGGTCGTTGGGGGTGGCGATGATGACGGCCTCGGGCTTGACGTCGTCCATCATCTGGGCGGGATCGGTGTAAAACGGCACGCCGGCGGCCTCGGCCGTGGCACGGGCG
>CAJMOM010000254.1:0-1638 GCA_905215005.1 uncultured bacterium
CGCCGACATGGATGCGCGCGGCTGGGACCAGTGCGACTTTGTCTACATCTGCGGCGACGCCTACGTGGACCATCCCAGCTTTGGCATGGCCATCATCAGCCGCGTCCTCGACGCGCACGGCTACAAGGTGGGCATCATCTGCCAGCCCGACTGGACCGACCCCGCCAGCATCAGCGTGCTCGGCGAGCCGCGCCTGGGCTTTCTCGTCAGCGCCGGCAACATGGACTCCATGGTCAACCACTATTCGGTGACCAAGCACCGCCGCCACACCGACGCCTATACCCCCGGTGGCGAGGAGGGGCACCGTCCCAATCGCGCCGTCACAGTCTACGGCAACCTTATCCGTCAGACGTTCAAGGACGCCCCCATCATCATCGGCGGTATCGAGGCAAGTCTGCGCCGCCTGGCCCACTACGACTACTGGCAGGACAAGCTCAAGCGCTCGGTACTGCTCGACTCGGGCGCCGACATCCTCATCTACGGCATGGGAGAGCACGCAATCGTCGAGATCGCCGACGCGCTCGACGCCGGACTGCCCGTCGATCAGATCACCTATATCAACGGCACCGTTTACCGCACGGGTTCGCTCGACGAGGTCTACGACTACGACCTGTTGCCCAGCTGGGACGACCTTACCGCCGACAAGCTCAACTACGCACGCAGCTTTAACGTGCAGCAGCAGAATATGGACCCCATCACCGGGCATCGCCTGGTAGAGCCCTACCCCAACAGCGTCTATGTGGTGCAGAACCCGCCGTCGGCGACACTCACCACCGACGAGATGGACGAGGTGGCCGAACTCCCCTACGCACGCGACTGGCATCCCGATTACGACGCGGCGAGCGGCGTGCCGGCCTTTGCCGAGATCAAGTTTTCGATCAGCTCCAACCGCGGGTGCTTTGGCGAGTGCTCGTTTTGCGCCCTCACCTTCCACCAGGGCCGCGTACTGCAGATGCGCAGCCACGATTCGATCATGCGCGAGGCCGAGCTGCTCACACGCGATCCCGAGTTTAAGGGCTACATCAACGACGTGGGCGGGCCGACGGCCAACTTTAGCCGCCCTGCCTGCGACAAACAGCTCAAGCACGGTGTGTGCAAGAACAAGCGCTGTCTGTGGCCGAGCGTATGCAAGAACATGGTGGTCGACGAGAGCGGCTACACGCAGTTGCTGCGCGACCTGCGCCAGCTGCCGGGCGTCAAGAAGGTCTTCGTCCGCAGCGGCATCCGTTTTGACTACACCATGGCCGATGCCTCGGACGAGTTTTTGCGCGAGCTGCTGGAGCATCACGTCTCGGGCCAGCTGCGCGTAGCGCCCGAGCACGTGAGCGACGCCGTGCTGTCTGTGATGGGCAAGCCGAGCCGCGCCGTCTACGACGCATTCTGCCGTAAATTTGAACGCTTGAACCGCGAATACGGACTCAAGCAGTACGTGGTGCCGTATCTGATCTCGAGCCACCCCGGTTCAACCATGAAGGAAGCTGTGGACCTTGCCGAGGCCGTGAGAGACATGGGCTACATGCCCGAGCAGGTGCAGGACTTCTACCCCACGCCGTCCACCATGTCGACCTGCATGTACTACACCGGCGTGGACCCGCGCACCATGGAGCCGATCTACGTGGCGCGCGACCCGCACGAAAA
>CAJMOM010000255.1:0-1635 GCA_905215005.1 uncultured bacterium
GCCACACTCGGCAACGTCGACGCGATCGCCGACAAGCTGGAGGACATGACCGACACTGACGTGGACGTGATCGCCGACGCGCCGCGCCCGGTGCCGCTCACTTACGAGTACACGCTCGATCCGCTGGAGAAGACCGTCGAACTTGCGTTCCGCAAGGGCGAGACGCCGATCTACGTCGTGCATTTCTCGCAGGATGCGGCGCTCGACACCGCGCAGTCGCTCGCCTCGACCGGCGTGTCCAGCAAGGAGCAGCGACAGGCCATCGCCGAGGCCATCAAGGGCGTGAAGTTCACGACCGCGTTCGGCAAGATACTGCAACGGCTGTTGCGTACCGGCGTCGGCATCCACCATGCCGGCATGCTGCCGCGATATCGTCGTCTCGTCGAGCAGCTTGCGCAGCAGGGGCTGTTGCCGGTCATCTGCGGCACCGATACGCTGGGAGTCGGCATCAACGTGCCGATCCATTCGGTCGTGCTGACCGCGCTGACGAAGTTCGACGGCACCAAGATGCGTCGCCTGCGCGCCCGCGAGTTCCATCAGATTGCCGGTCGCGCCGGCCGCTCGGGCTTCGATACCGAAGGCATGGTGATTGCCGAGGCACCCGAGCATGAGATCGAAAATGCCAAGCTTATGGCCAAAGCGGGCGACGACCCCAAAAAACTCCGTAAGATTAAAAAGAAAAAGGCCCCCGAGGGCTTTGTCACCTGGAACAAGCAGACCTTTGAGCGCCTGATCGAGACGCAGCCCGAAACGCTCAAGCCACGCCTGCGCATCACACACTCCATGGTGATTAGCGTGGTCGAACAGGGCGGCGACGCTCGCGCCCGCGTGCACGACCTCATCGAGACGAGCCTGCAGACTCCCGAGGAAAAGGCTAAGCTCGAGGTTCGCGCCGACGAAATCTTCGCCACGCTCATCGATTCCGGCGTCGTCGTTCGCACCGAGGTGCCGCCCGCGCCCGACGCCCCGACTGACGCCGCACCAGACATCGACTATGCGCTGACGGTCGATCTGCCCGAGGACTTCGCGCTCGATCAGCCGCTCTCGCCGTTCTTGCTTGCCGCGTTGGAGCTGCTCGACCCCGAGAGTGAGACCTATACCATGGATCTGATCTCGATGGTCGAGGCAACGCTCGAGGATCCCAAACAGGTGCTGCGTGCACAGGAGCGCGCCGCGCGCGACCGCGCGATGGCAGAAATGAAGGCTGACGGCGTCGAATATGAGGAGCGCTTGGAGCGCATTCAAGACGTCACGTACGAAAAGCCGCTCGAGGATTTGCTCGACGCCGCTTTTGACAAGTACTGCCAGGAAGTGCCCTGGGCCAACGACTATCAGCTCTCTCCCAAGAGTGTTCTGCGCGATATGCTGGAAAGCACGAGCGATTTTAAGGGCTACATTCAAAAGCTCGGCATCGCCCGCTCCGAGGGCATTTTGCTGCGCTACCTGGCAGAGGCCTACCGTTCCCTCGATCGCACCGTACCGATCGAGAAGCGCGACGAGCGCCTGCGCGACATCATCTCGTGGCTGGGCTTTGTGGTGCGTTCGGTGGACTCGAGCCTGGTGGACGAGTGGGAGAACGCCGGCAACCCCGCTGCACTCGACGCCGCACCGCCGCAGGGCATCGACGAAGTCGTT
>CAJMOM010000256.1:0-1621 GCA_905215005.1 uncultured bacterium
CGAAGCCGATCGCCCGGGCCGCACCGTCGCCATTTTGGGCGGCTCCTTGGGCGACTTTGGACAGCTCGCCATCGCCGGAGGCGCAGATGTCATCGTGACGGGCGAGGCGGGCTACCACGTGGCGCAAGACCTTGCCTTGCGCGGGCTGGCGGTGATCCTGCTCGGCCATGACCGTTCTGAGGAGCCGTTCGTTGATATATTGATGAACTCTGCGGTTGACGCCGGGGTCGACCCCCGTCATGCGATTAAAATATTGAACCCTTGCCAATGGTGGACTGTGACAAAAGGAGAGAACTTATGAGCGCCGGCGCTACGCTACTCAAGCTGCAACAGATCGATTTGGAGCTCGCCCGCAACAAGAGCGAACTTGCCAATATGCCGGAGCTCAAGGAGCTCGCTTCCAAGCGTAAGACCTACGTTAAGCTCAAAGCCGAGATGACCAAGCTCTACGTCCAGCGCAAGGACCTGGACATTGAGCTCGACGATCTCAACACCACCGAGATTCAGACCAACAACGCCATTGAGGCTGCCAAGAAGCGCCACGTCGACGGTTCCGACTACCGTGAGGTTCAGGACCTGGAGAATGAACTCGCAACCCTGGCCAAGCGTCTGGACAAGATTGAGCACACCCGCAAGGACGTCGTTGTCGCCCATAAGGAGGCGCTCGACCGCGAGGCCCGCGCACAGGCAATTATCGCCAAGTTCGAGGAGGGCGTGAAGGCCGATACCAAGGCCGCCCGCGCCAAGGCTGCCGACCTGCAGGCTCAGATTGACGCCGCCACTAAGGAACGCACCGCGCTTGCCACCACGCTGCCGGCCGACGTGCTCACCGACTACGAGCGTCTGCTCAAGCAGTTCCGCGGCCTGGCCGTCGAGACCATCCAGGGCAACATCCCCACAGTCTGCCACACCGCGCTGCAGGCATCGTCCATGAGCGACCTCAACCACGACGGTAGCGAGATTACGCACTGCCCGTACTGCCACCGCCTCCTGGTACTCCCGAGCAAGGAAGCTTAAACGATGGCGGCATCCAACAATTCAATGCAACTTGAGGGAAAAACGATCCTGCTGGGCATTACCGGCGGGATCGCCGCCTATAAGTCGTGCAATATCGTGCGCCTGCTGCAAAAGCGCGGCGCGCGCGTCAAGGTCGTTATGAGCGAGCATGCCACCGAGTTTGTGGGGCCGCTTACCTTCCGCGCACTCACCAATGAGCCGGTCGCGGTGGGCCTATTCGACGATCCCTCCGACCCCATCCACCACATTTCGCTGGCGCAGGAGCCCGATCTGGTGGTCGTTGCGCCCGCGACGGCCAATATCATCGCCAAGATGGCCAACGGCATCGCCGACGACCTTATCTCCACCACGCTGCTTGCGACGCCGCGACCCATCGTGATCGCACCCGCTATGAACAACGGCATGTGGAAGGCGCCGGCGACACAGGCCAACATGGCCACGTTGCGCGAACGCGGTGTCCATGTGGTGGGACCCGGCAGCGGCTACCTTGCCTGCGGCGACGTGGACACGGGACGCATGAGCGAGCCCGAGGACATCGTCGAGGCAGTCTGTGAGGTGCTCAACCCCGCGCCTCAGGACCTGGCGGGCAAGCGCATCGTCATCA
>CAJMOM010000257.1:0-1594 GCA_905215005.1 uncultured bacterium
CAGCCATGTCGGCGGCCACCACGATGGTGCCCTCATTGCCGAGCGAGGCGCGTGTGATCTCGGCACGCGGCGACTGCGCCACCAGAATGTCGATGCCGGCTTCGACCTCGCGCGCAAACTGCTCGTCGCAAGTCACCAGATAGCAGGCTGCCAGCGGATCGTGCTCGGCCTGAGCCATCAGGTCTGCCGCGACCACCATGGGCTTGGCCGTGGCGTCGGCCAGCACGCAGACCTCGGAGGGACCGGCGACCATATCGATACCCACGTCACCCGAGACAATCTGCTTGGCAGCGGCGACAAAAGCGTTACCCGGTCCGGTGATTTTGTCGACGCGCGGAATGGTCTCGGTACCGTACGCCAGCGCGGCCACGGCCTGAGCGCCGCCCACCATATAGATTTCGTCCACGCCGCCGAGCTTAGCCGCGGCGAGCGTGTAGGGGCTGATCAGGCCGTCTTTTTGCGGCGGGGTCACCATAACCACGCGCTTGACGCCGGCAACTTTGGCGGGAATGACGTTCATGAGCACCGTGGAGGGATACTGCGCACGACCGCCCGGCACGTAGATGCCAGCCGCCGCAAGCGGGGTCACCTTAACGCCGAGCATCGTGCCGTCCACACGCGTGGTAAACCAGCTCTGCTCGACCTCGCGCTGGTGGAACTCGCGAATCTGACGCGCGGCCTTCTCGAGCGCGGCGACAAAAGCGGGATCGAGACCTTCGAGCGCGGCATCGACCTGCTCTTGCGGCAGACGGAAGCTCTGCAGCTCGACGCCGTCAAAACGCTGACAGTAATCGCGCACCGCGGCATCGCCGTTGGCACGCACGTTGGCCACGATATCGCGGGCGGCGTCGACGATGTTTTGCGGCAGCACACCCTTGCGGTTGAGCTGGTTGGTAACGAGGCGCTCACCGGGAGCAAGCTTGATGGTCTTCATATCGGTATCCCCTATCGGTCGAGGTTGTGTTCGAAAAACGAGCGACTGGGCAGCGGCGCCAATCGGCCCGCAGCCCGTATGTTGGAGCGCCCGTGCGCGCTCGCGCTATTGTGCCGAGCCCGCGACGGGCTCAAAATGCTTGTCCTTAACGGCCGCGGCCAAGCGATCTGCCAGATTGCGTACGCGCGGATCCAGGCGCGCAGCACCCGGATTGACAAAGAAGCGGGCCGTGCAGTCCATGATGCAGCCGGTGATGACCAGGTCGTTGTCGCGCAGCGTGGCGCCCGTGGCGGTGATGTCCACGATGCGATCGGTCATGCCGACAATGGGGCCCAGCTCGATGTTACCGTGCAGTGAAACGATATCGGCGTTCACGCCGCGCTCGGCATACCAGGCACTCGCAATGCGCGGGTACTTGGTGGCCACGCGAAGCGAACCGCGGCGGGCATAGTTGCGCTCGGCCTGGCCCGCGCGCCACGCGGGCTCCGCCTCGATAAAGGTGCACAGACCATAGCCCAAGTCTACCAGCTGCAGCAGGTTGAGGTCCGCCTCGATGAGCGAGTCCCAACCGCAGATGCCGCAATCGGCACCACCGCAGCCCACAAAGGCAGGCGCATCGCTGGGACGCACGATGACAAACTCGATATCGCCGACCGCGCC
>CAJMOM010000258.1:0-1591 GCA_905215005.1 uncultured bacterium
GTGCTACCCGGCAGCCGTATGGACCGAGCTGTGGGCACATGCCGAGGCCGCTGGCGCTGCCAAGCCCATGCGCGTGGGCGAGGGCGATATCATCGCCGACTTTGATCCCGCGGCAGGCGAAGGGCTTAGACGCGAGCGCGTGACCTGCGAAGCTCCTCAGCATCTGAGTGCCGAGGCCGTGCCGTATTTGGTCCTGCGCCGTGGCGAGGGCGAGGATGCGCCGCTGGTGCCGCGCTTGACGTCTGCCTCGCAGATCGAGGCCTATTCGACCTGTCCGCTATGCTGGTTCGTCTCGTACCGCGTGAAGCCCCAGTCGATCGACGCGGGCTTTGGCAACATGGAGAAGGGCAACTTTGTCCACGACGTGCTGGAGCATCTGCATGCCCGTCTGCCCCAAGAGGGCATGGAGCGCGTGACGCCCGAGAATCTGCCGCGTGCACAGGAGCTGCTGCACGAGGTCTTTGACGAGACGTTGGCCGAGCACGCCGGCAAGCGCGGCACGGAGGGCCCGCTGGTGCCGCTCTCTGCGGTGGAGGAACGCCAGGTGGCCGAGATCTTGCCGCAGCTGGAGGGTGTGCTTGCCTACGAGTCCGAGGCACTTGCCCCCTTTGCCCCGCGCTACCTGGAGTTCGCCTTCAACGAGCTCAAGGTCGAGTATGCCGGTTGGCCGCTTGGCGGGCGCATCGACCGCGTGGACGTGGACGCCGAGAATCGTGCCGTGGTGATCGACTACAAGCATCGCACGGGCGTTGAGGAGTTTAAGCTCGCCGACCCTACGGTGCGCGACGAGGAATCGGGCACGGCGCCCATCGACGATCCGCGCTGGTTGCCACCACATACCCAAACGCTCATCTACGCCCAGGCCATGCGCCGGGCGCTGGATCTGGATACCCGTGCGGCGGTACACTTCTTGCCGGGGTATTTTCCGGAAGAACTCCTCGGGAACCCCGTTGGTATAGGGATCGCGGTAAGCCCTCGGAAGCCCGGCCAGCGTACCGTCGGCCGCCACGCAGGCCATGTCGACGCCCCACGTGTCGATACCGATCGAATCGACCGGAATCCTTCGCTGCCCGGCCAGCGTCAGGCCGTGCAGGATTTCCTCATAGAGGGAGTAGATGTTCCAATAATATTTGCCGCCGATCGAAAGCAGGCGGTTAGGGAAGCGGTGCAGAACTTCGAGGGCGATGCCCTCGCCGCAGAGCGTGGCGAGAATGACACGGCCGCTCGTGGCACCGAGATCGACACCGACGAAATAACGGTTCATCACGGAAAGTTTTAGGTTACTGATGCAAAACTATACAATCTTTTCCCTACCTTTGTTGATGGTTTTGACAAACTATATATAGATTTGACACTATGGACGACCGGCCGCTGAGCATCCTTCACTACCTGCCAGTCTCCCCGCGCGACGAGCAGTGGGGCATCGTCTGCACCACGGCCGGGCACCAGCACGTCCCGCCCGGAACGCCCTACCCCGTCTCGGAACACCCCGAGCACTACCTGTTTTACAAAGGCAGCGGCCGCACGCTCGACGAATACCAGCTGGTCTACATCACCGCCGGACGGGGACGTTTCGAGTCGGCATCCTGCC
>CAJMOM010000259.1:0-1584 GCA_905215005.1 uncultured bacterium
ACCTCCCGCGGCGCCGGCGCGCGTTCCCCGTTCTTCTGGAAGGTCTTGCTGCTATCGGTGGCGGTCATCTGGGGCTATTCCTTTACCACCATGAAAGATGCGCTCGACACCATTCCGGTGTTCGAACTGCTCTATATTCGTTTTCTTCCGGCTTCGCTGGTTATGTTCGCCATCTTCCACAAACGCATCATCGCGCACTTTAATGCCCGCAACCTTATCGTCGGACTTGGTATGGGCGCACTTATGTGGGGCGCGTACGGTTTGCAGACGATTGGCCTGGCACAGACCACGGCGGGCAAGAGTGCATTTTTGACGGGTACCTATTGCATCCTCGTGCCGTTTGCGAGCTACGTCCTAAGCGGCGAAAAGCTTACCCGTTACAACTTGGGCGCCGCGTTGCTGTGCCTGGCGGGCATTGGTCTGGTGGCGCTCGATAGCGTCGAGTTCAATGTCGGCGATGTCATCACACTGGGCGGTGCGGTCTTCTTTGCCATCCAGATGGCGGTGACCGCCAAGTACGGTCGCAAGATGGATATCAACGTCATCACGTTTTGGATGTTTGTGGGCAACGGCGTGCTGAGCCTGATCTCGTCGCTGCTATTCGAGACCCAAGCGCCTCTGTCCGTGTGGACGCCGAGTTTTATCGGTGTAATGGCCTTTCTCTCGGTGGGCTGCACATGCGTGGCTCTGCTCATCCAAAACGTCGGCCTGGCGCATGTCCCGGCCTCGACGGGCTCGCTGCTCCTTTCGATGGAGTCGCCCTCGGGTGTGCTGTTCTCGGTGTTGCTGATGGGAGAGGCGCTCACCTCGCGCCTGCTTGCCGGCTTCGCACTCATCTTCTTGTCGATTATCTTGAGCGAGACGCATTTCGATTTCTTGCGCCGAAAATCTCGCCCGCAATTGTAAACAACTTGTTGCGCCGCCCTCCCAGGGCGGCATTTTTTATGTCATGCCCTTACAGTTGTGCCTTGCACTTTACGCTATCAAAGTGCGTGCTGCAAAAACGTTACTGGAGGGCATCTATGGCACCAGCTCTGTCCGATTTTCAACCGCAACCAGCGCCTCAGGCTACCACAGCGGCGCAGACCGCTATCGGTGACGGTCTTGTCGCAGAAGCTCAGGCTTTTGCAGACGAGCTCGCTGCGTGGCGGCATGATCTACACCAGATGCCCGAGCTCGGTAACAATCTTCCGCAGACGTCTGCCTATATCCAGGCACGTCTGGACGAGATAGACATCCCCCATACCACGCTCGTCGACGGTTCCTGCGTCGTTGGCCTGATCGGTTCCGGTGCGGCCGCGGCCGCCCAGGGCAATGGCACGTGCAAGGACGAGCAGGCTGGAACGGTCGTCATGCTCCGAGGAGATATGGATGCCCTTCCCGTTGCCGAGGAATCCGGCGAGCCCTTTGCATCCACCAATGGCTGCATGCATGCTTGCGGTCACGATATGCACGCGACGGCCCTGCTTGGTGCGGCGCGCCTGCTCAAGGCCCGCGAGGCCGAGCTCGTCGACGCCAATGCTACCGTCAAACTGCTGTTCCAGCCGGGCGAGGAGATGGGCTACGGCTCCCGCACCATGGTGG
>CAJMOM010000260.1:0-1561 GCA_905215005.1 uncultured bacterium
CGCACGATGCGGGCCCCAAAGCGCGAAAGCGCGGCGAGCACGTTGCGGTCGCCCTGTGCAGAACTCAGCGACACGCCCTCGACGGTGATGGGGTCGGAGCCGATGGCGCCGGCGCACAGCCAAAAGGCAGCGTTGGACCAGTCGCCCTCGACGGCCACGTTGCCGGGCGTGCGGTACGAGCCGCTGTTCACGCGGAAGTTTGTGACCTCGGGCTTGCCGTCCTTGGCGGGAATACGCTCGACGTTGACCTCGACGCCAAAGGCCTTCATGGCCTGGATCGTCAGGTTGATGGAGGGGCGGCTCTCAATGAGGCCGGTCACCTGCACGCAGGAGGGCTGGGCGAGCAACGGGGCTGCCAGCAGCAGGCCCGAGATGTACTGCGAGCTTACGTTGCCCGGCAGCACAAAGGTGCCCGGGCGCATGCGTCCGCTCGTCTTGAGCGGAAACCCGCCCAGACCCTGCAGGTCGCAGCCGGCGGCGATGATCTCGTCCGAGAGAGGCGAGAGCGGGCGGGCGCCCAAGCGTCCCTGACCCACAAACGTGGCCTCTGCGCCCAGCGCGCAGGCGACGGGCAACATAAAGCGGAGCGTGGAGCCGCTTTCGCCGCAGTCAAGCGTGCCGCCGGCAAGGGCCTTGAGCAGGCCAAACTCAACACTCTTCATGGTGGGGTGGACCTGGAAGCCGTCCTCGACGGTCTCGATGCGAGCACCCAGGGCCGTAAGGCAACGCACCGTTGCCTCGATGTCGGCGCAGGTGGTGTTGCAGGTCACGTGCGTCTCGCCGTTGGCGAGTGCGGCGCAGATGATCAGGCGGTGCGCCATCGACTTGGACGCGATGGCGGGAACGGTGCCCTTAAGCGGGGACGGGGTGATGCGGGCTAGCATGCGGATGCGTCTCCCTTCTGGCCGAGGCCCTCGGCAATGAGTTCGTGGAAAGTGGAAAGCGGCGTGCGGTCGATGCTGCAGCGGCCAATACCGCGCGGAATCACCAGGTCGATAGTGTCACCGGCACGTTTTTTGTCGTGCAGCGCCTCGGCAAAGATGGCGTCGGCCGAAAGCTCGCAGCGGGTCTTGAGACCATGGCGGGCGCAGAGCTCCTCAATACGACCGGGCAGTGCGGCATCGCAGACGCCGTGCAGGGCCGCGGCGCGCGTGATGATGCCCATGCCGATCGACACGCAGTTGCCGTGTCCGAGTTCAAAGTGCTCGCAGGCCTCGACGGCGTGTCCGGCGCTGTGTCCAAAGTTGAGGAGCTTGCGTTGGTTGGTTTCGCGCTCGTCGGCGACGACCACGGCGCGCTTGATGTCGATATTGCGGGCGATGATGAGTGCTACGCGGGCCACATCGCGGTTGAGCAGCTCCAGCGTGAGCGGGGTCTTCTCCAACTCGGCGAAGAGCTCGGGATCGGCGATCACGGCGTGCTTGACGACCTCGCCGCAGCCGTCGGCGAACTGCTCGGGCGTGAGGGTGGCCAGGCACCCTACGTCGGCGATAACCACGCTCGGCTGCCAAAAGGCGCCGGCCAAGTTCTTGCCGGCGGCCAGGTCGATGGCGGTCTTGCC
>CAJMOM010000261.1:0-1559 GCA_905215005.1 uncultured bacterium
GTTGGGCCAAGGCGGCGCTGGTGTCTCGGGTGGCCAGAAGCAACGCCTGTGCATCGCGCGCACGCTGCTCAAGCATCCGCGCGTGCTCATTTTTGATGACTCCACCAGCGCGGTCGATATGGCGACCGACGCAAAGATTCGCGAGCACATCGCTCGGATTTCCGATACGACCGTGCTCATCATCGCCCAGCGCATCGCGAGTGTCATGGATGCCGATCGCATTGTGATGCTGGACGACGGTCGTGTCCACGGCGTGGGCACGCACGAGGAACTGCTGGCGGTCGACAACATATACCAGGAGATTTACGCCTCGCAGATGGAGTTTGCGGGGAACGCGGACGCCGTCGGCGGCAGCGACGATGGCTGCGCGAATGATCCGTTTTCCTCCGTCGCATGCGGATCACCCTTGGAAGGGGGTGAGCGCCATGCCTAAGACCGCAGCCCAAGCACGCCCGGCCGACCTCAAGCGCACTGTACGCCGCTTGCTCTCCTACATGGGGCATGCCAAGTTCTCGTTGCTCGCGGTGGGCGTGCTCGCCTCCGTCGCCGCCATCGCGAGCCTCGCCGGCACCTACATGGTGCGCCCCATCGTTAACGGTTTGGCCACGGGCGGGGAGGAACTGCTTGCCAAGCAGGTCATCCTGACGGCGATCATCTACGCTGCGGGCGTGCTCTCGGCCCTGGGCTACTCGCAGATTATGGTGCGCGCGGCCCAACGCGTGGTGTCCGATATTCGCCGCGACCTGTTTGCGCACATCCAGACGCTGCCGCTCAGCTATTTTGACAGCACGCGCTCGGGCGACATCATGAGCTTTTTCACCAACGACGTCGACACCGTCTCCGAGGCGCTTAACAACAGCTTTGCCAACGTGATTCAGGCCGCCATTCAGGTTGTGGGCACTACGGCCATGCTCATCATCCTTAACTGGCAGCTCACGATTATCACGCTCGTGTGCGATGCGGCCATTGTGCTGTATGCGCGCTACTCGGGCGCGCGTTCTAAGCGTTTCTTTGCCGCCCAGCAGGCATCGCTTGGCGACCTGGACGGATATATCGAAGAGATGGTCTCGGGCCAAAAGGTCATCAAGGTCTTTAACCGCGAGGCAGCGAATGTCGCCGGCTTCACCTGCCGCAACGACGAGCTTCGCCGCACCGGCACCGCCGCCGTGAGCTATGCTAACTCCATGGTGCCCATGACCGTCGTGATTGGCTACGTCAACTATGCCATCGTCGCCGTGGCGGGCGGCATGCTCTGCATCAAGGGACTCGCCGACGTGGGCGCGCTTGCAAGCTACCTGGTCTTTGTGCGCCAAGCCGCCATGCCCATCAACCAGTTTACGCAGCTGGGCAACTTCTTGCTCAATGCGTTGGCCGGTGCCGAGCGCCTGTTTGCGGCTATGGACCTTAAGCCCGAGGTGGACGAGGGCTGCGTGGAGCTGGTACAGACGGGCGATGCCGCGTGGGCGTGGAAAATTCCCGAGGGCCAGGGCGTGGGCGTCTACGGGCACCTGCATGACGTGGCAGCCGTTGATGAGTCGGGCCGCGCGGTGGCTGCCGAC
>CAJMOM010000262.1:0-1548 GCA_905215005.1 uncultured bacterium
TCGCGGACGCGGGCCAGACGCTCGGCGTCGGCGGCAAGCACGTCGTCGGTTTCGTCCAGATACGAGCGGATCATGCCGATGCCGTCGTAGTACTGCGGGTAACCGTCGTAAAAGTCTGCCTCGGGAGGATCGATGCCGGCGTCTAGATAGAATTCGTCGCTCATCTGGAAGGTGTGGCGGCCAAAGCGCTCGAAGGCGCGGCCCTGGTAGGGACGGATCATGGCAATGGTCTCGCGCGCCAGTTCGGGCTTGTCGCTGTATGACCAGCTAAAGCGGTTCTGATGCTTGGTAAAACCGAGCGGCACAATGCCCAGGCTTGTGATTTGCTCGTGCTCCTCGCAAAAGCGCAGGGTCTTTTCCAGCTCCTCGCCGTCGTTCATGCCGGGACACAACACGATCTGCGCGTGAATCTCGATGCCGGCGGCCATGATGGTCTCGAGTACGTCCATGCCGCGCTGGGCGTTGCGGCCCATCATACGACGGCGGACGTCGGGGCTCACGGCATGGACCGACACGTTCATGGGACTCATGTTGCGTTGGATGACGTTTTGCACGTCCTCGTCGGTGAGGTTCGTGAGCGTGACGAAGTTGCCCTGCAAAAAGCTTAGGCGATAGTCGTCGTCGCGAATATAGAGCGTGGAGCGGCCGCCCTTGGGGAGCATGGTCATAAAGCAGAACACGCAGGCGTTCACACAGGTGCGCATGCCGTCGAAGATGGGGCCGTCGAACTCCAGACCCCAATCCTCTCCGGGAAATCGATCGAGCTCCACGGGGGTGACGGTGCCATCGCGCGGGTCGAAAACCTCGAGGTCGACGGTATCATCGTCGGCCTCCCAGAGCCACACGATCATGTCGGTAAGCTGCTCACCGTTGACCGAGAGCACGCGCATGCCCGGCTCGATACCCACATCCCACGCGGGCGACTCGGGACGCACGTTCTTAACGAGCGCGCCCTCACCCGGCTCGGGGTCGCGGCTGCGCCCGTAATCGGCCACCTCGGCGGCGTATGCGGGTACGGTCTGGTCCATGGTTAGCAGCAAAGCTCCTTGATGCGCGTGACGGCGCGTTCGATGTGTTCTTGCGGGGTGGAGGCTCCGGCGGTGATACCGATGTGGTGAGCGTCGGTAAACCACGCGGCCTGGAGCTCGGAAGTTTCCTCGATGTGATACGTGCGCTCGCAGGCGTCTGCGCAAATCTGCGCCAGGCGGCGGGTGTTGCCCGAGTTTTTGCCGCCCACGACGACCATGCAGTCGCAGCGGTTGGCAAGTGTGGCTGCTGCCTGTTGACGTTCACTTGTGGCAGCGCAAATGGTGTTGATCACACGTAGCTCCTGCACGCGCGGCGTGATGGCAGCTACGACCTCGGCCAAGTTCTGTGCGGTCTGGGTGGTCTGCACGACGAGGCCTACCTTGCCCTTGAGCGACAAGGCGTTGGCGTCGGCGGCACAACTTACGACCTGCGCGTCTTTGCCGGCGTGGCCCAGAATGCCCTCGACCTCGGGGTGACCCGGCTCGCCTACGACCACCACGCGGTAGCCCTCGCGCACCA
>CAJMOM010000263.1:0-1547 GCA_905215005.1 uncultured bacterium
ACAGCGAGAACTCGCCGCAGCCGGTGTTGGCGCCCTTGAGCACGCGGGCAGCCTGGACCACGGAGTCGTAGTTGCCGCCCGAGCAGCCGGCGATAACGCCCTGCTGCACATGCAGCTTGCCGTCGACGATCTTGTCGAGCAGGCTAAAGTGCGTCTTGCCCTCGCCGATCTTGGCGGCCTCGAGCTCCACCTCATGCAGGATGTCCTCGAGGTTCTCGTTGAGCTCGTCGATCTCAAAGCCGTTGGAAGGATGGAACGGCAGCGCAATCATGGGCTTGATGCTCGACAGATCGACCTCGACGCAGCCGTCGTAGTAGGCGACATCGGCGGGCTTGAGCTCGCGGTAGTCGTCGCCACGGCCGTGCATGGTCAGGAACGCATGCGTGTCCTCGTCGGTAGCCCAGATGGAGGAAAGGCAGGTGGTCTCGGTGGTCATGACGTCGACGCCGTTGCGGTAATCGGTCGTCATGCTCGCGATGCCCGGGCCCACAAACTCCATGACCTTGTTCTTGACGTAGCCCTTGGCGAAGACGGCGCGGATGATGGCGAGCGCCACATCGTGCGGGCCGACGCCGGGGCGCGGGGCACCCGTGAGGTAGATGGCCACAACGCCGGGGTAGGCGACATCGTAGGTATCGCGCAGCAGCTGCTTTGCCAGCTCGCCACCGCCCTCGCCCACGGCCATGGTGCCCAGAGCGCCGTAGCGGGTGTGCGAGTCGGAGCCCAGAATCATCTTGCCGCAACCGGCAAAGTTCTCACGCATAAAGGAGTGGATGACAGCGATATGCGGCGGGACGAAGATGCCGCCGTACTTCTTGGCTGCGGAAAGGCCAAAGACGTGGTCATCCTCGTTGATGGTGCCGCCCACGGCACACAGCGAGTTATGGCAGTTGGTGAGCACGTAAGGCAGCGGGAACTGCTCCATGCCCGAGGCACGCGCCGTCTGGATGATGCCGACAAAGGTGATGTCGTGGCTCGCCATGGCGTCGAAGCGAATCTTGAGCGCCTCGGGGTCGCCGGACGTGTTGTGTGCCTGAAGGATCGAATACGCGATGGTGCCGCGCTTGGCATCCTCGGGCGTCTGCGTAATGCCGCGCTCGGCAGCCTCGGCCGCAGGCACAACCTCGCTGCCACCGCGCAGGTAGATGCCGTCCTCGTACAGCTTGACCATACTGTCTCCCACTCTGCCCGAAAGGCTCGGGCGCATAGCATACATTCGTTCAATATCGTGCCATAGAACGGTTGCGAGTGGGTTACGAATCTGCGCGTTCACTTTATCTCAGTAAAGCAAAGGACGAGCCCAGTGTGGGGCCGGCAGATTTGGCGCAAGGGTGTCCCTTTCGACTAGTCATTTAAGAACGTCCCCAATGACTACCCATAACAACGCCGATGTTTTGGCAACGACAGCGAGCGGGGCCCCAATGACTACCAACGACTACCACATCCGGAGCAAGGCAACGCCGCAGGCAGAGAACGGACAGCGAGTGACGTCCAGAGCGACAAATTGGCATGAAAAAAGCAAGGCATAGACCTTCTGGTCATGCCCT
>CAJMOM010000264.1:0-1535 GCA_905215005.1 uncultured bacterium
CGCCCTGCGAGCGCTCCGGCCATGCGCGGCATGATCGTTCGCGACATGTGCGCCACGCCTTCTAACTGGCGCTCGGCCGTCAGCGTGCCGGAGTACCTGCGCGCTCACGGCATCGTCGCTATCGAGGGTGTCGACACCCGCGCTCTGGTGCGCCATCTGCGCGACAATGGTTCCAAGATGGGCATTATCTCGACCGAGATCTTCGACGTCGACGAGCTTGCCGAGCGTCTGGCCGCAGCGCCCACGCTGGTAGGCGAGAACCTGGTCAAGACCGTAAGCTGCCCCGCGCCTCACGAGTTTGTGGCCGCCGACCTGCCTGCCACGCATGACTTTGCGCTTTCGGCTGCCGCTCCTGCCCGTCACAAAGTGGTCGCCTACGACTGCGGTGTGAAGCGCGGCATTCTGGAGGGGCTGGTCCGCGCCGGCTGCGACCTTACCGTCGTGCCGTGGGATACGCCCGCGAGTGAGGTGCTCGACATGAATCCCGATGGCGTCTTTTTGTCCAACGGCCCCGGCGACCCCGATGCCGTGGTGGAGACCTACGAGCAGGTGCAGCAGCTGATCGGCAAGGTGCCGGTCTTTGGTATTTGTCTTGGTCACCAGATGATCAGCCTGGCCTGCGGCGCCCAGATGGAAAAGCTTAAGTTCGGTCACCGCGGTGGCAACCAGCCGGTCATGAACCTGGTAAGCCGTCGCGTGGAGATCACCGCACAAAACCATGGCTTTGGCCTGCTGTTCCCCAGCTTGGGCAAGCTTGTCCCCGAGCTTTCCGGCGGCGAGACCGAGCATGCGGCCGATGGAGATCTGCGCGTCTGGGTGCGCCGCGGAATCGCGCCGGTCGTGATGAACGAGCGCTTTGGCCGCATTCGCCTGACACATGTGAACCTCAACGACGGCACCGCCGAGGGCATCCAGCTACTCGACGCCCCGTGCTTCTCGGTCCAGTACCACCCCGAGGCCTCGCCTGGTCCCACCGATGCCCACTATCTCTTTACCGCCTTTACGCGACTCATGGACGGCGAGGAGAACTACCTGGACATCGACACCGCGAAGGACCGCCTGGCTGGCTGGAATTTCGCCGAGACCGCCGCGACCGAGACCGAGGAGAACTAACATGCCGAAACGTACTGACATCAAGCGCATCCTCGTCATTGGTTCGGGCCCCATCGTCATTGGTCAGGCTTGCGAGTTCGATTACTCCGGCGCCCAGGCCTGCAAGGTGCTCAAGGAAGATGGCTTTGAGGTTATCCTGGTCAATTCCAACCCGGCGACCATCATGACCGACCCGGGTCTTGCCGACCGCACCTATGTCGAGCCCATCACCGCCGAGTTTATCGAGCGAGTGATCAAGAAAGAGCGCCCGGACGCGCTGCTGCCCACGCTGGGCGGCCAGACCGGTCTGAACGCCGCCGTCGAGCTGGCGAAAGACGGCACGCTCGACAAGTACGGCGTCGAGATGATCGGCTGCGACCTGGCCGCCATCGAGCGCGGCGAGGACCGTAAGCTCTTTAACGAGGCCATGGCCGAGATTGGCC
>CAJMOM010000265.1:0-1533 GCA_905215005.1 uncultured bacterium
AAGCGTGTGGGCATTATTCCCGCGTTTATGGAGGCCGAGGGCCTGACGCCCGAGGTCAAGGCCGCTGTTCAGCGCGCCGCCCAGGAGCTGCAGAACCAGGGTGCCGAGCTGGTCGAGGTCGACCTGCCGCACCTGGACGCCGCCATCGCCGCCTACTACGTCATCGGCCCAGCCGAGGCGTTCTCCAACCTGGCTCGCTTCGATGGCATTCGCTATGGCTACCAGGAGGAAGGCTGCGCCAACCTGTCCGACCAGAGCTCGCTTTCGCGCGCCCACGGCTTTGGCGCCGAGGCCAAGCGCCGTCAGATGCTCGGCGCCTACCTGCTGAGCTCGGGCGTGTACGACAAGTACTACTACGCTGCGCAAAAGGCCCGCACGCTCATCACGCAGGACTACGACGCCGCGTATGCCAAGGTGGACACCATCCTCATGCCCGCTTCGCCGCGCACGGCCTTTAAGTTTGGCGAGATCAGCGATCCCACGCAGATGTACCTCTCCGACCTGTACACCATTTCGCTCAACATTTGCGGCAACGGTGGTATCTCGGTGCCGCTGGGCCTGGGCGAGGATACTCAGCTGCCCGTTTCTGCCCAGCTGGTTGGTCCGGCGTTTAAGGACCGTCAGCTGCTCACGTTTGCCCGCGCCCTGGAGCGCGGCTTTGCCGATGCCGCCACGGGTGCGCCCGCGCTTTCCGTCGCGCCCGATTTTGCCGGGAAGGGAGGCGAGCTGTAATGAAGGAGCTCTCCGAGGTCCTGCAGGATTGGGAGGCCGTGATCGGCCTGGAGATCCATACCGAGCTCACCGCACTCGACACCAAGATGTTCTGCAACTGCAAGCTCAGCCACGATGACGAGCCCAACGCCAACGTGTGCCCGGTGTGCCTGGGCCTACCCGGTGCCCTGCCGGTGCCCAACAAGCGCGCCATCGAGAGCATCGTCAAGGCCGGTCTTGCCACCAACTGCGAGATCCAGCGCCACTCGATGTTCTACCGCAAGCACTACTTCTATCCCGATATGGCCAAGAACTTCCAGACCACGCAGGGTCCCGTGGCGTTCTGCATGCGCGGCCACCTCGACCTTGAGGTCGACGGCGCCGGCGCAAAAGAGCGCATCGACCTTGACGGCTTGAAGCCAGGCGAAAGCCAGGGCAACGTCACCGCGACCGAAGACGGCTATGTGGCGCACGTGGGCATCACGCGCATCCATATGGAAGAAGATGCGGGCAAGATGGTGCATATCGGCGGCGACGAAGGCCGTATCGCTGGTGCTACGCACTCGCTCGTCGACTACAACCGCGCGGGCACGCCGCTCATCGAGCTTGTGACCGAGCCTGATTTGCGCACGCCTGAAGAGGCCCGCCTGTTCATGCAGAAGCTTCGCCAAATCTATTTGGCCATTGGCATTTCCGACTGCTCCATGGAGGAAGGCTCCATGCGTTGCGACGGCAATGTGTCGCTGCGTCGCCGCGGTTCTACGGGCTTGGGCGTGAAGACCGAGCTCAAGAATACGAACTCGTTTAAGAATCTGCACGACG
>CAJMOM010000266.1:0-1523 GCA_905215005.1 uncultured bacterium
CTCCTCGTCGGGGTTGACCGGGGTAAAGCCGGGGCGCGTGGACTCGCCGCCCACGTCGATGATGTCGGCGCCGGCGTCGAGCATCGCCAGGCCGTACTCGATGGCGGCATCCGGGTCGAAGTGTTCCCCGCCATCGCTAAACGAATCGGGCGTCACGTTGAGGACGCCCATGATGCGCGGACGGTCAAAGCTGAGCTCGCACTTTCCGCACCGCCATGTCTTGCTGTCGTTCGCCATGAACATCCTCCTAAAATGCCCACGCCGCCGAGCTTGGGGAGCTGGCGGCGGGGTCGCTTTGCACTCAGTCTTTCTATTGTATCCGCGCGCGCGGGCTAGAACGCAAACGCGGCCGCGATGTCGCAAGAAATCAGCAGGTCGGCATTTGCATCCTGATCGGTGGGAGCAAGGTTGCATATGGCCAGCGTATCGCCGGTAAAGTATCGCGTAAGGCCTGCCGCCGGATACACCACGAGCGAGGTCCCGCCTACAATGAGGGCATCGGCCGCGGCGATGGCGGCAACGGCACCGGTCAACGCATGCTCGTCGAGCGGCTCTTCGTAGAGCACTACATCGGGCTTGATGCGGCCGCCGCACGCGGGGCACGCAGGCACGCCCGCGGCATCCTCGTGCTCGCGCGAGCAAATCCACTCGGCGCTATAGACCGCGCCGCACGACTGGCAAATGTTGCGATGGACCGATCCGTGCAGCTCGAACACGCGCTGTGAGCCGGCCATCTGATGCAGGCCGTCGATATTTTGCGTCACTACGGCGTCGAGCTTGCCGGCGCGCTCCAGCTCGGCTAGCTTGGTGTGGCAGCGGTTGGGCTTAGCGTTAAGCGCGATCATCTTGGTGCGGTAAAAGTCGAAGAACTCGGCAGGATGCGCCTCGTAAAAGCTATGCGACAGCATGGTCTCGGGCGGATAGGCAAACTGCTGGTGATACAGGCCGTCCACGCTGCGGAAATCGGGGATGCCACTTGCCGTGGAAACACCAGCGCCGCCAAAGAAGACCACGCGCTTGTGGGTGTCAAACAGATCCGCCAGCGCGGCGGAGGCCTGCCTGGGGTCCGATATTGCCTGCGTCATATGAGTCCTCCGTCCTTGTTAGTCGGGCAGCGTTGGGCGACGTCCCAGCATGCGGCCTTTGAGTCAGCATGCGCGGAGCCCACCCCGCCCCTGTTGCGTTAATCTTAAGCCTGCCAACCCCGTCGAAAGGACACCATGCCTCAGACTTACACCTTTGCCTCGTGGAACGTTAACGGCCTGCGCGCCGTGCTCAAAAAGGACCCGAGCTTTATCCAGATCGCGCAAGAACTCGACGTCGATATCCTGGCGCTGCAAGAGACCAAGCTGCAAGAAGGCCAGGTCGATATTGACCTGCCCGGTTATCACCAAACCTGGAGCTACGCCGAGCGTAAAGGCTATTCGGGCACTGCGGTCTTTAGCCGCCAGGAACCGCTGCGCGTACTGGGTGCCGATGCGCTGCTGCCCTACGCCGGCGAGGGCGAGGCGGCCGAGCTCGTC
>CAJMOM010000267.1:0-1518 GCA_905215005.1 uncultured bacterium
AGTCGATCATCTCCCGCACCTTGACAAGACAGCGGTCCAGCGCACAGCTGGTGTTCACGGCACCGTAGTAGGCAGGCATCACATCGCCCTCCTGCACCGTGTTCTTCAGGCGCAGGGCAAAGGGGTCCATGTTCAGCTTGTGGGCCAGCTCGTTCACGGCAGATTCCACAGCAAACAGGCCCTGGGTGGCACCGTAGCCGCGATAAGCGCCGCCGCGGTTGGTGTTGGTGTAGACGGCGTCCCAGCTAAAGCGGCTCGCCTTCACGTGGTTGTAGATGGGCAGGCTCTTGTGGCCCGAAAGGCCAATCGTCGTGGTGGCGTGCTCGCCGTACGCGCCGGCGTTGGACAGCGTGTGCAGATCGATGGCCGTGATGGTGCCGTCGTTCATAGCGCCCAACTTAACGGTCATCTGCATCTGGTGGCGCGAGTTGCCCGCGGTGATAGTCTCCTCGCGGGTGTAGCAGCAGTAGCTCGGACGGCCGGTCTGCTGGGTCACGAACGCCACGAAGATCTCGCAGCAACCCGTCTGCTTGGAGCCAAAGCCGCCGCCGATGCGCGGCTTGATGACCTGCACCTGCGACTGCGGAATATCGAGCGACTGCGCGACCATGCGGCGCACGTGGAAGGGCACCTGCGTAGAGGTGGTCACCGAGATGCGCCCAAACGCGTCGGTCGTCGCGAAGGCTCGGAAGGTCTCCATGGGCGCGGTCTGCGTGGCCTGGCTGGTGTAGGTGCGCTCAAAGACGATGTCGCTCTGGGCGAACGCCTCGTCAAGGTTGCCAAAATCGCTCGTGCCACTGCACACTAGGTTGCGCGGAACGTCGCCACCCTGCGGGAACATAAAGGTCACGTCGCCCTCGGGGTGTACCACGATGTCGTTATCGAGCGCCTGGGTAAAGTCGAGCAGGGGCTCGAGTACCTCGTAGTCGACCTTGATGAGCTTGAGCGCCTTGTCGGCGGCCTCCTCGGTCTCGGCGGCGACGATCGCCACCTCCTCGTTTTGGTAGCGTACGAGGTTCTCAAGGATCAGGCGGTCGTAGGGACTCGGCTGCGGATAGCTCTGGCCAGCGATGGTAAAGCGGCGCTTGGGCACGTCCTCGTAGGTGTAGACGCCCACCACGCCAGGCACCTTCAGGGCGCGCGACGTGTCGATGGAGCGGATCTTGGCGCGCGCATACGGGCTGCGCTTGAGTTTGACGATGAGCGCGCCGGCGGGCACCATGTCACCCGTGTAGACGGGACGGCCCTCGAGCAGCGCCTTCGAGTCCTTCTTGGGCTGCTTCTTGGTGATCTGCTTGTACGCGACACCGTCGGAGCTCGTCTCGTTGACGGGCAGCTCGGGCATCTCAAAGCCAACCTGCACGCCAGACTCATTGAGGAAGCGCACGATGGCGCGCAGCTGGTTCTCGTAACCGCTGCAGCGGCAGAGGTTACCGGCGAGCTGGCGCGAGAGTTCCTCGCGCGTGGCGACGAGGCTCGGGTCCTCCTTGGCGGCACGGGCGAGCGCCAGCACGTTCA
>CAJMOM010000268.1:0-1507 GCA_905215005.1 uncultured bacterium
CTCCTGAGCTCATGGCCGCTATCGAGGCCAAGGGTGCCAAGTTTGCCGCCGTCGAGCTCGAGGTGGGCATCGATACCTTCCGCTTGGTGGAGGAGGACGACCCCACGCAGCACGTCATGCACACCGAGCGCTACCACGTGTCGCAGGAGGTTGTCGACGCCGTGCATAAGGCCAAGGCCGAGGGTCATCGTGTGATCGCCGTCGGCACTACCGCGGTGCGCTCGCTCGAGAGCGCGTTTGACACGGACGCGCCGGTGTCCGATCCGGCCGTGACGGCGCGCTATTTTGAAGGCCGCGAGGACGGGGCCGATACGCTTGGCCGCGGTGACATCGTGGTGCGCGAGAACGCCACGACGCAGCTTTACCTCATGCCCGGCTCAACCTATCACGTGGTCGATGCGCTGATCACGAACTTCCATGTGCCGCGCTCCACGCTCATGATGCTCGTGAGCGCGCTTGCCACCCGCGACCAGATCATGGATGCCTACGCCGCTGCCATCGAAGAACGTTATCGCTTCTTCAGCTTTGGCGACGCGATGCTCATTCTGTAGGTTACGGCGTTTTACAAACGCCGTAACCGGCCGACGCTGCATCTCAGGTTCCGCCGTTCTACCGAACGGCGGACCGGCCGACGCTGCGCGGGCCGCATTTGGACAATCTGACGTTCAACTTCAAGGGCGCGACCAGAAGGTCAGCGCCCTTTCGTTTCACGTCACCTTGCCTCAAATGCGGCCCGCTCGCTGACTCTGCCATAACATCGGCATTTCTTTGGTTGTCGATGTAGTCATTGGGGACGTTCTTGTTCGACTAGTCGTTTAAGAACGTCCCCAATGACTGCCTTGCATCAATCTAATAAGTTGCGGTGAGCGTTTTTTGGCGGCTGGTTTACTTGCTTGCGAACAGCCAGACCAGGATGATCACCAGAATCACGGTGACAATGCAGACGATGGCGCCGGTGAATTTGATGCGTGAGTCGCGGGTACGCTCGCGCACCGCGTTCTCGGTGGCCTCGAGCTGGGCGACTTCTCGCTCGGTCTCGGCGTGTTCGACTTTGTCTCGGGCCAAGGATCCTGCAAGCGACTCAGTGATCTCTGGGTGGTCGTACACCTCGGTCGCCTGTTCAATAATCGACTGCGCATGCGCGGCATCTGCTTGGGCGTTGGCTATGCTCTGCTCTTGGTCGCGGCGTGCCTTGTCCTCGGCGGCGATCTTCTCGCGCAGTTCGCGGACGGTCGTCTCGACGAAACTCTCCGACGTCCACGACTGTGCGCAGCCGCAGATGCCCACGACGAAATTCCGGAGCAGCTGCACGCCGTCGGTAGAGTGGTAAACCTCCGGATGGAACTGGATGGCCCACGTCGGTTCGCCCTCGATGCGGTAGGCGGCCACGTGCACCTCGGCCGTCGAAGCCACGATGCGGTAGCCGTCGGGCACGCGGGTGATCGTGTCACCGTGCGACATCCACACCTGCGTGGTGCGGGGCAGTCCCTCCATGAGCCGGTCGTCG
>CAJMOM010000269.1:0-1501 GCA_905215005.1 uncultured bacterium
GGCGCGGCGGATGCCGAGGGCGCGAGCGCGCTGGAGGCTGCCTGCTTTGAAGGTGCCGGACACGAGGCGTGGACGCCGGGCATGTTCCTGTCCGAACTGGGCGAGGACGTTGCTGCGCCGCGTAGTTGGTGGGTGGCACACGACGACGGCAAGCTGCTGGGCCTTGCCGGCGGTATGGTCGTGGACGGTGATGTGCAGATTCTGGATGTCGCCGTCGACCCGGCACATCGCCGCGAGGGCATTGCCCGCAAGCTGCTGTCGCACGTGAGCTATGATGCCCAGATGCTCGGCTGCACCACGGCTTCGCTCGAGGTCGAGGACGGTAACGAGGGAGCGATCGCGCTTTATAACGCTCTGGGCTTTACCGAGGCAGGACGGCGCCGCGGCTACTATGGTGCCGGCAAGGATGCCATCGTCATGACGGCTCCGCTGCCCCTGGTGCTTCCGGTCGACAATGCTTCGCCCGAGCCGACGGCGGCAGAGCAGCGCGTATGGCCGCTGCCTGCTCCTGGGCGCTCCGAGGGGGAGCGTGCCGAAATTGAGCGCCGCCGCCTAGTGCTCGCTATCGAGAGTTCCTGCGACGAGACGGCCGTGGCGATTATCGATGCGGATGGCAATATGCTGGCCAACCAGGTGTCGACGCAGATTGATTTTCACGCCCGCTTTGGCGGCGTGGTGCCCGAGATCGCCTCGCGCAAACACGTCGAGGTGATTGTGAGTGTCGTGGATGCGGCGCTCGAGGATGCCGCAGCATCGCTTGGTCTTGAGGGTGGAGCCATTGCCCCCAGCGAGCTTGCCGCCGTGGGCGTGACACAGGGTCCGGGCCTGGTGGGCGCCCTCGTGGTGGGCGTTGCCTTTGCCAAAGGCTTTGCCTACGCTGCCGGTAAGCCGCTCGTATGCGTCAACCATCTGGAGGGGCACCTGTTTGCCAACTTGCTGGCGCAGCCCGACCTCAAGCCGCCGTTCATCTTCACGCTTGTCTCGGGCGGGCACACCATGCTCGTGCACGTGAAGGCGTGGGGCGACTACGAGGTGCTCGGTGAGACGCTCGACGACGCTGTGGGCGAGGCCTTCGACAAGGTAGCCAAGGCGTTGGGTCTGGGCTATCCCGGTGGCCCCATCATCTCTAAGCTGGCCGAGACGGGCAACCCCAAGGCGATCGATTTCCCCCGTGCGCTTAACAGCAGGGGGGACTACCGCTTCTCGCTTTCGGGCCTCAAGACGGCGGTGACGCTCTACATCGAGCAAGAGACCAAGGCCGGGCGCACGATTCACCTTCCCGATCTGGCGGCTTCGTTCGAGGCAGCTGTCTTTGACGTGCAGTACAAGAAGGCCAAAAACGCACTGCACGCTACCGGATGCAAGGAATACTGCATCGGTGGCGGCGTCTCGGCCAACCCGCATCTGCGCGAGATGATGATCAAGAAGCTTGGACGTCAGGGGATTCGCGTAACGGTGCCGCCCTTGTCTGCCTGTACCGATAACGCAGCCATGATCGCGG